>NZ_JAGRRB010000023.1:0-21495 GCF_018223925.1 Klebsiella sp. 10 | reverse complement strand
CGGCTGAGCAGCTGTTCGAGGAGTTCGGCTTCACCGTTGATAACGTGGTCGCTAAAGCGAAAGCGCTGCTGTAATCGCTGGTACGGTGCGGGCTGATGCCCTCACCCCAACCCTCTCCCGCAGGAGAGGGTGCCAACACCAAAAACGGTAACCCCTGGGTTACCGTTTTGCTTTTATCTCGCCACCCGGCTTTTTTGTATCTGCTATTCCTGAACCATGTAATACGGTTGTAAATTATTCCAGCAAAAATGTGATGTGAGTCATATAGCTGGTTTATTGCGCTGGACAAACATTCCTTTTATTCCTCATTTCGCTTATTCTAGCTGAAGCGTTTCAGTCGTTTAAATGTTCGACAATTAATCAATCAGTCGCAGTTTGCAGCTGGTAAGGTTCCCCTCAGAGCGTTGCTGGATTACTCTGTCAGCCACCTCATAACAGGGACAGCCTTGCAGGAGATCTATGACCATTCGCATCGCGATTAATGGCTTCGGTCGCATTGGACGCAACGTGGTTCGTGCTCTATATGAATCCGGGCGTCGTGCGGAAATCACCGTGGTGGCAATCAATGAGCTGGCGGATGCCGCGGGCATCGCGCATTTATTGAAATATGACACCAGCCATGGCCGTTTCGCCTGGGATGTCCGTCAGGAGCGCGAGCAGCTGTTTGTTGGCGACGATGCCATCCGTCTGCTGCATGAGCCGACCATTGCGGCGCTGCCCTGGCGCGAACTGGCGGTGGACGTCGTGCTTGACTGTACCGGCGTATACGGGAGCCGTGAACACGGTGAAGCCCATCTTCAGGCGGGGGCGAAAAAAGTGCTCTTTTCCCACCCCGGCGGCAACGACCTCGACGCGACGGTGGTGTACGGCGTAAATCAGGATGAACTTCGCGCCGGGCATCGCATTGTCTCCAACGCCTCCTGCACCACCAATTGCATTATTCCGATCATTAAACTGCTCGATGACGCCTATGGCATTGAGTCCGGCACCGTCACCACCATTCACTCGGCGATGCATGACCAGCAGGTGATTGACGCTTATCATCCGGATCTGCGGCGTACCCGCGCGGCCAGCCAGTCGATCATTCCGGTGGATACCAAACTGGCGGCAGGGATCACCCGTATTTTTCCGCAATTTAACGACCGTTTTGAAGCGATTGCCGTGCGGGTGCCGACGATTAACGTGACGGCAATTGACCTGAGCGTGACGGTGAAAAAACCGGTAAAAGCATGTGAAGTCAACCAGTTGCTGCAAAAAGCAGCACAAGGTGCATTTCATGGTATAGTTGACTATACGGAATTACCGTTGGTCTCGACAGATTTTAACCACGATCCGCACAGCGCCATCGTCGATGGTACGCAAACCCGGGTCAGTGGCGCGCATCTGATCAAAACGCTGGTCTGGTGCGATAACGAATGGGGCTTTGCTAACCGAATGCTCGACACGACGTTAGCGATGGCGGCTATTGGTTTCAGGTTCGACGCGTAAACGTCGACAAAACTTTATGAATCAACGAGAGGATTCACCATGTCTGTAATTAAGATGACCGATCTGGATCTGGCTGGTAAACGCGTTTTTATCCGTGCGGATCTGAACGTACCAGTTAAAGACGGGAAAGTAACCAGCGACGCACGTATCCGTGCATCTCTGCCGACCATTGAACTGGCGCTGAAGCAGGGCGCGAAAGTCATGGTTACTTCTCACCTGGGTCGTCCGACCGAAGGCGAGTACAACGAAGAATTCTCTCTGCTGCCGGTTGTTAATTACCTGAAAGACAAACTGTCCAACCCGGTACGCCTGGTTAAAGACTACCTGGACGGCGTGGAAGTGGCTGCCGGTGAACTGGTGGTGCTGGAAAACGTTCGCTTCAACAAAGGCGAGAAAAAAGACGACGAAGAACTGTCTAAGAAATACGCTGCGCTGTGCGACGTGTTCGTGATGGACGCTTTCGGTACTGCGCACCGCGCGCAGGCTTCCACCCACGGCATCGGCAAATTTGCTGACGTGGCGTGCGCAGGCCCGCTGCTGGCCGCTGAACTGGACGCGCTGGGTAAAGCGCTGAAAGAGCCAGCTCGTCCGATGGTCGCTATCGTTGGTGGTTCTAAAGTGTCCACCAAACTGACCGTTCTGGATTCCCTGTCTAAAATCGCTGACCAGCTGATCGTGGGCGGCGGTATCGCTAACACCTTCGTTGCCGCTCAGGGCCACAACGTCGGTAAATCCCTGTACGAAGCAGATCTGGTTGATGAAGCCAAGCGCCTGCTGGGCACCTGCGATATCCCGGTTCCGACCGACGTTCGCGTAGCGACCGAGTTCTCCGAAACCGCAACGGCAACCCTGAAATCTGTTAACGACATCAAAGATGACGAGCAGATTCTGGACCTTGGCGACGTTTCCGCACAGAAACTGGCTGAAATCCTGAAGAACGCCAAAACCATCCTGTGGAACGGCCCGGTTGGCGTATTCGAATTCCCTAACTTCCGTAAAGGGACTGAAATCGTGGCTAACGCTATCGCGGACAGCGAAGGTTTCTCCATCGCCGGCGGCGGTGACACCCTGGCAGCGATCGACCTGTTCGGCATCGCTGACAAAATTTCCTACATCTCCACTGGCGGCGGCGCATTCCTTGAATTCGTCGAAGGCAAAGTCCTGCCGGCAGTAGCGATGCTCGAAGAGCGCGCTAAGCAGTAATTCAGTTCAGGCGGGGAAACCCGCCTGTTTTTCAGCGCGCTTAAGGGCTCGCGAACCTTCTTCAACGGTCGAAGATACAGATACAGGACTAAGTAACATGTCTAAAATTTTTGATTTCGTAAAACCGGGCGTCATCACTGGCGACGACGTTCAGAAAGTGTTCCAGGTAGCGAAAGAAAACAACTTTGCACTGCCGGCGGTAAACTGCGTAGGTACTGATTCCATCAACGCCGTTCTGGAAGCTGCAGCGAAAGTTCGCTCTCCGGTTATCGTTCAGTTCTCTAACGGCGGCGCAGCGTTCATCGCAGGTAAAGGCGTGAAAACTGACGTTCCTCAGGGTGCTGCTATCCTCGGCGCTATCTCTGGCGCCCACCACGTGCACCAGATGGCTGAACACTACGGCGTGCCGGTTATCCTGCACACTGACCACTGCGCGAAGAAACTGCTGCCGTGGATCGACGGCCTGCTGGACGCCGGTGAAAAACACTTCGCCGCTACTGGCAAACCGCTGTTCTCTTCCCACATGATCGACCTGTCTGAAGAGTCCCTGCACGAAAACATCGAGATCTGCTCTAAGTACCTGGCGCGCATGGCCAAAATGGGCATGACCCTGGAAATCGAACTGGGCTGCACTGGCGGTGAAGAAGACGGCGTGGATAACAGCCACATGGACGCTTCCGCCCTGTACACCCAGCCGGAAGACGTGGATTACGCCTACACCGAGCTGAGCAAAATCAGCCCGCGTTTCACCATCGCCGCTTCCTTCGGTAACGTACACGGCGTGTACAAACCAGGTAACGTAGTTCTGACCCCGACCATCCTGCGCGACTCTCAGGAATATGTTTCCAAGAAACACAACCTGCCGCACAACAGCCTGAACTTCGTGTTCCACGGCGGTTCCGGTTCTTCCGCTCAGGAAATCAAAGACTCCGTCAGCTACGGTGTGGTGAAAATGAACATTGATACCGACACCCAATGGGCAACCTGGGACGGTATCCTGCAGTATTACAAAGCGAACGAAGCTTACCTGCAGGGCCAGCTGGGCAACCCGAAAGGCGAAGACCAGCCGAACAAGAAATACTACGACCCGCGCGTATGGCTGCGTGCTGCCCAGACTTCCATGGTGACTCGTCTGGAGCAGGCATTTAAAGAGCTGAACGCGATCGACGTTCTGTAAGAAAAATCTGTTTCTTACCCGGAAGCCCGCAGCAATGCGGGCTTTTTTATTATCTTAACAACAGGATAGCGTGGCAGAAAACTGTGATCCATTTGGCAAAACGTGCACTTATTGTTTACCCTATAACCTGACTGCCCTGTCGCAGGCTGAGTTATTTACTTCCCCCCAGGGGATTCATAAGGAATGTTAAATGGAAGATTTGAACGTTGTCGATAGCATCAACCACGCCGGGACGTGGCTGGCACGCAACCAGGAGCTGCTGCTGAGCTATGCCGTCAACATCGTCGCGGCTATCGCTATCCTGATCGTCGGGATGATCGTGGCGCGCGTCGTCTCTAATACCGTCAACCGCCTGATGCTGGCGCGTAAAATTGACGCTACCGTGGCCGATTTTCTCTCTGCGCTGGTGCGCTATGCGGTTATCGCCTTTACACTGATTGCCGCCCTGGGGCGGGTAGGCGTGCAGACCGCCTCGGTGATTGCGGTGCTGGGTGCTGCCGGTTTGGCGGTGGGTTTAGCGCTGCAGGGATCGCTGTCGAACCTTGCCGCAGGCGTACTGCTGGTGATGTTCCGCCCGTTCCGCGCTGGCGAGTATGTCGACCTTGGCGGCGTGGCAGGTACGGTGTTGAACGTGCAGATTTTCTCCACCACCCTGCGTACCGCGGACGGTAAGGTAGTGGTGGTCCCGAACGGGAAAATCATCGCCGGCAATATCATTAACTTCTCCCGGGAGCCTGCGCGTCGCAATGAGTTTATTATCGGCGTCGCTTACGATGCTGATATCGACAAGGTAAAGCAGCTGCTGACCTCGATTATCGAATCTGACGATCGAATTCTGCGCGATCGGGAAATGACCGTTCGTCTGAACGAACTCGGCGCCTCGTCGGTGAACTTCGTGGTGCGCGTGTGGAGCAAAAGCAGCGATCTGCAAAACGTCTACTGGGATATCCTCGAGCGTATCAAGCGTGAATTTGACGCCAACGGCATCAGCTTCCCTTACCCGCAGATGGATGTTCATGTGGTGCGCCTGCCGGAAAAAGCAGAGTAAACCGCCTCTCAATAACTCAGGCCGGCCATGCCGGCCTTTTTCAATAGCTCATCATTAGTAGTTCTAATTAATGATTAATTCTTTCAATTTCCGCTAATAATTCATTCGCGCTATAGTCAGCGCCACTCTCGAACTCAGCGGATAAATCCTTATGTTTACTTATTACTTTCAGGGGCTTGCCCTGGGAGCGGCTATGATATTGCCGCTTGGCCCACAAAATGCCTTTGTGATGAATCAGGGGATCCGTCGTCAGTATCATCTGATGATTGCCCTGCTATGCGCGGTCAGCGACTTGCTGTTAATCTGCGCTGGCATTTTCGGCGGTAGCGCACTGCTGATGCAATCCCCGTGGCTGCTGGCGCTAGTGACCTGGGGCGGCGTGGCCTTTTTGCTGTGGTATGGCTTCGGCGCATTGAAAACGGCGTTCAGTCAGAGTCTTGAACTCGCCAATGCAGAGGTAATGCAGCAGGGGCGCTGGAAAATCATTATCACCATGCTGGCGGTGACCTGGCTTAACCCGCACGTTTATCTGGACACCTTTGTGGTGTTAGGCAGCCTGGGAGGTCAGCTGGCGGTGGAGCCGAAGCGCTGGTTTGCGCTAGGGACCATTAGCGCCTCTTTCCTGTGGTTCTTTGGCCTGGCGCTGTTAGCCGCCTGGCTGGCGCCGCGACTGCGTACCGCCAGAGCCCAGCGGATCATCAATATTGTGGTCGGCGCCGTCATGTGGTTTATTGCGTTTCAGCTGGCAAGAGAAGGCGTCAGCCATATCCAGGCGTTGCTTAACTAAGCGTTGTCCGATGGACTTTCCTGCTGTACGCGCTAAGCTTGCTGGCATGCGTCCCGTAAGGGCGATTTAAGTAACATGGAGAAACGACAGTGAAGTTAAAAGTCTTAGCCCTGGCGGCAACACTCGGATTGACCACGATGGCGGCACAGGCCAGCGAATTGCCGGATGGCCCGCACATTGTGACTTCAGGCACAGCAAGCGTTGCCGCGGTTCCGGACATCGCCACCCTGGCGATCGAAGTGAACGTGTCGGCAAAAGACGCCGCGTCGGCAAAAAAACAGGCTGACGATCGCGTTGCGCAATATCTCTCTTTCCTCGAAAAGAGCGGTATTGCTAAAAAGGACATCAACTCGGCGAATCTGCGTACCCAGCCTGATTACGACTATCAGAACGGGAAAAGCATTCTGAAAGGCTATCGCGCGGTGCGCACAGTGGAAGTGACCTTGCGCCAGCTGGATAAACTCAACGGTCTGCTGGATGGCGCCCTGAAAGCGGGTCTCAACGAGATTCGCTCCGTCTCGCTGGGCGTTGCGCAACCGGACGCCTACAAAGATAAAGCGCGTAAAGCGGCGATCGACGACGCCGTGCATCAGGCGCAGGAGCTGGCCGCAGGCTTCCACAGCAAGCTGGGTCCGGTGTACAGCGTGCGCTACCATGTCTCCAACTATCAGCCGAGCCCGATGGTTCGCATGATGAAGGCCGCTGACGCTGCGCCGGTTTCTGCCCAGGAAACCTACGAGCAGGCGACTATCCAGTTTGACGACCAGGTCGATGTAGTCTTTGAGCTGCAGCCGGCGCAAGCCGCTGCTCCAGCCACCCCGGCGAAACCGGCGGAAACGCCGAAACCGGCCCAGTAAGCGATAGAAACAAAAAAGCCACTTCAGCGAAGTGGCTTTTTTATGCCCGCGGTTTAATCCTGACGCAGCACCTTGTGTCCGTAGTCAATGAGCGCATCGGTCACCCGGCGCATCATGCGGCTTTCCGGGGCGAAGCGGTGCCAGTAGAGCATGCGGCGCTGGAACAGGCCCGGGGTGAGATCGATAAGTTCGCCGCTGTTGAGCTCTTTTTCGATCTGCAGATGCGGGATCATACAGCAGGTGGTGCCCTGGCGCGCCAGCTGCACGAAAGCTTCCGACGAGTTGACGATGTGGCAGGGGACGCTGCCCGGCGGCAGGTCGAAGTTTTGCTGCAGGAACGCCTGATGCATATCGTCCAGATGGTCGAAGGCGACGACTGGCGCCTTAAGCAGCGCCGAACGCGTCACGCCATTCGGGAAATAGCGTTGCGCAAACTCTTTTGATGCGACAAACAGGTAATCGAGCGCCCCCAGCTGATCCACCAGGCAGCTTGGCAGCGCCTGCGGCTGGATACTCACTGCGCCCACTACTTCGCCACGGCGCAGGCGCTCCTGGGTGCGGGTTTCATCTTCCACCTGCAGGTTGAGACGAATAGGGGAGTCTGACAGAACGTTGGCCAGCGCCGGCAGCAGCCAGGTCGCCAGACTGTCGGCGTTCACCGCCAGCGACAGCAGCAGCGGCGTAGAGCCGGTTTGTTCATCGCCCAGCCATTCTTCCTCCAGCAGTTCAACCTGGCGCAACAGAGCCAGCAGTTTCTGTCCTTGCTCGGTGGGGCGCGGCGGCACGGTACGCACCAGCAGCGGCTGGCCGAACATATTTTCCAACTGCTTAATACGCTGTGAGACGGCGGACTGGGTAATACATAGCTTCTGCGCGGCGCGCTCAAATCCTCGTTCCCTAATCACCGCATCCAGCGCTTGTAGTGTCCTGTAGTCCGGTCGTTTCATTATTCTGGCGTGCCCCCATAACTAATCGTTATCTCGCACTATGACATAAATTTTTATTTGATACAGACGAAATTGGTCTGTTCAGTTGTGTGATCTGCATCGCAGGGACATTTCCACTATCGATGTTCTATAATGCGCCACAGGCATTCACATCTCGGACCAGAATTATGACGCAGGATGAACTGAAAAAAGCGGTAGGTTGGGCAGCACTGCAATATGTACAGCCAGGGACTATTGTCGGCGTAGGCACCGGCTCGACGGCGGCCCATTTTATTGACGCGCTGGGCACCATGAAGGGGCAGATCGAAGGGGCGGTTTCCAGCTCCGACGCCTCCACCGAGAAGCTGAAAAGCCTCGGGATCACCGTCTTCGATCTTAACAGCGTCGATCGCCTGGGGATCTATGTTGACGGCGCGGATGAGATCAACGGCCATATGCAGATGATCAAAGGCGGCGGCGCGGCGCTGACCCGTGAAAAGATCATCGCCTCGGTCGCGGATAAATTTATCTGCATCGCCGACGCCTCCAAGCAGGTCGATATTCTGGGCAAGTTCCCGCTGCCGGTGGAAGTCATTCCGATGGCGCGCAGCGCCGTGGCGCGTCAGCTGGTCAAGCTGGGCGGCCGTCCAGAGTACCGTCAGGGCGTGGTGACCGATAACGGCAACGTGATCCTTGACGTGCACGGCCTGGAAATTCTCGATGCGATCGCGCTGGAAAACGCGATCAACGGTATTCCTGGCGTCGTCACCGTGGGGCTGTTCGCCAACCGTGGCGCCGACGTGGCGCTGATTGGTACTGCCGACGGCGTGAAGACCATCGTAAAATAGTCTGTCCGCAGGGAGCCGACCGGCTCCCTCGCAAATATTTTTTCACCAGGTGCAATTTGGTGACTTCTGTCACATTTATGCAACCATTCTGATTTACACGCTACCATTTCTTCTCTTTCTGGTGTTTTGTCCTGCGATTTCCCTCTGGATGACATTTCTTCAGGACGGCGACGCAAACGTTCATATTGCCGCGATAGTTTTTTTTGATATGTTGCTGAGACGAACTTTCGTTCAGCACGACATCAGTTAAGACAAAACAGGACGGGGAAATGGCTAAGGTATCACTGGAAAAAGACAAGATTAAATTTCTGCTGGTTGAAGGTGTGCATCAAAAGGCAATCGATAGCCTTCGCGCAGCGGGTTACACCAACATTGAATTTCATAAAGGCGCGCTGGATTCAGAACAGCTGAAAGCGTCGATCCGTGATGCCCATTTCATCGGCCTGCGTTCCCGTACCCATCTGACTGAAGAGATTTTCGCCGCAGCGGAAAAACTGGTTGCCGTCGGTTGCTTCTGCATCGGGACCAACCAGGTCGATCTGAACGCCGCTGCGAAGCGCGGTATTCCGGTGTTTAACGCGCCGTTCTCTAACACCCGCTCGGTGGCCGAGTTGGTGATCGGCGAACTACTGCTGATGCTGCGCGGCGTGCCGGAAGCCAACGCCAAAGCGCACCGCGGGGTGTGGAACAAGCAGGCGGTCGGCAGCTTCGAAGCGCGTGGTAAAAAGCTGGGCATCATCGGTTACGGCCACATCGGTACCCAGCTTGGCATTCTGGCGGAATCGCTGGGAATGCACGTCTTCTTCTATGATATTGAAAACAAACTGCCGCTCGGCAACGCCACTCAGGTACAGCATCTCTCCGACCTGCTGAACATGAGCGATGTGGTCAGCCTGCACGTGCCGGAAAACGCCTCTACCAAAAATATGATGGGTGCGGAAGAACTGGCGCTGATGAAGCCGGGCGCGCTGCTGATCAACGCCTCCCGCGGTACCGTGGTGGACATTCCGGCGCTATGCGATGCGCTGGCCAGGAAGCATCTGGCCGGGGCGGCTATCGACGTCTTCCCGACTGAACCTGCGACCAACAGCGACCCCTTCACTTCGCCGCTGTGCGAGTTTGATAACGTGATCCTCACACCGCATATAGGTGGCTCCACTCAGGAAGCGCAGGAGAACATCGGTCTGGAAGTAGCTGGCAAGCTGGCGAAATACTCTGACAACGGGTCAACCCTGTCGGCAGTTAACTTCCCGGAAGTATCTCTACCGCTGCACGGCGGCCGCCGTCTGCTGCATATCCATGAGAACCGACCGGGCGTCCTGACCGCAATCAACCAAATCTTCGCCGCGCAGAGCATCAACATTGCCGCCCAGTATCTGCAAACGTCGCCGCAGATGGGCTACGTGGTGATTGATATTGAAGCGGAGGAAGATGTTGCCCAGCAGGCGCTGCAGGCAATGAAAGCGATCCCGGGGACTATCCGCGCCCGTCTGCTGTTCTAATCATTTTTGCCTCTCGGGCAGGTCGCGTACCTGCCCGTTTTTTTGTTAATACTTTCCAGGCTGAATTTCTCTTCCCCGCGTACCTACCAACACCAGGTTTTTCCCGGGGTGATGACCGCCGGCAGCGGGATATCCCACTCTTCGCTCGGCAGGCTATCCACCTGCTGGCAGTCGTGCGCGTAGCCCACCGGCTGCAGGCGATACTGCTGCCAGTTTTGCAGCGTCCGGTCGTAAAAACCGCCGCCCATTCCCAGCCGTTGGCCACTGACATCGAAGGCCACCAGCGGGGTCACCAGCACATCGAGTTCAGCCAGCGGCAGCACATCCCGCACATCGAGCTTCGGTTCGCGGATCTTCAGGCGATTCACGATCAGTTGGCTCTGCGGATGGTAGTGTAAAAACAGCAGATTGCCGGGGCTAAAGGGATGCAGCACCGGGAGATATACCCGCTTGCCGGCGCGCCAGAGCTGGTCGATCAGCGGCTGAGTGTCCAGCTCGCCGTCAAAGGAGAGAAACAGCGCCACGTTGTGGGCGAGAACTACCGGCGGCCAGGCCATCATCCGCTCGGCGGCCTGTTGGGCAAACAGGCGCTGTTGCTCCGGGCTGAGTGCGCGTCGACGATCGCGGATCTGCTGGCGAATATGCTGACGGGAGAGCAGGGTATCGGGCTGTATAGTCATGCAGGTCTCGTTACGAGCTGGCGAAACAATAGGAGCAAGTGTAATACAGGGCGGCTTCAGCCGAAAACACGTATGGGGGATGATGCGAAGTAAATAAGGGAATCTCCGAGATGCCGCCGCAGGCTGTAACCCTTGAACCCTTGGTTCAAGGTGAATGTGTCGTCACGGTTTTAAGGCTTCTCGGACGAACCGAGCATGCTCACCAACCGTGGAGCGCCACATTCTTGTGGTATGAAATATCGGCTCAGGGGACTGGCCCGCTTGCAAACATCTCAGAGAAATTTTGTTCTTGCGATTACTCTAACACAGTTAACTGCAAAGTGTTATTCAAACTTCGACCCTGGCTTTTCGCTTATGCGACCTTGCTCAAGCAATGCTTGTTCGATGGTCTGCTGAAGCATGCGAATGCGCTGCTCCATGCTGGAAGCGTAGTCGCGGGTCTTCGCTTTTTCCTGAGTCAACTCATAGCTGATGTTCAACGCCGCGATGAAGACCAGCTGCTCAGTATTTGTGACTCTAGTGCGTTCTTTTAAATCTTGCAACCGCTGATTAAGGTCTTCAGCTGCCTGATTCAGGGCATCCCTTTGTTCAGGCGGGCAATTCACTCGCAGTGAACGGCCGAAAATTTGGAGATCTACGGGTTGTGCAGACATGCCACCTTCCTGCTGATTGACTGCGCTGCCTTCACACCCTGGCCCGGGTCTGCGAAGGGGCGACACTATAGCTACCCTGGTGCGAAGATACAAGCCCTATTCTGGTTCACCAGGGTCCAAAGTGGTAGCATACCATGAATATTCCTCCCAACGATGACGAATGCGCATGTCTATACAGAACGAAATGCCTGGTTACAACGATGTAGACCAGTTACTGAACCAACAAGGGGTAGGTCTCACCCCGGCCGAAATGCACGGTTTGATCAGCGGATTGCTGTGCGGCGGCAACACGGACAGCAGCTGGCAGCCGCTGGTGCACGACCTGACCAACGAAGGTCTCGCCTTTGGCCATGAACTGGCTCAGGCGCTGCGTAACATGCATTCCGCCATCAGCGATTCACTGGATGACGACGGTTTCCTCTTTCAACTGTATCTGCCGGAAGGCGATGCGGTGAGCGTCTTTGACCGTGCCGACGCCCTCGCCGGTTGGGTCAACCACTTCCTGCTTGGTCTTGGCGTTAGCCAGCCGAAGCTGGATAAAGTGAAGGATGAAACCGGGGAAGCGATTGACGATCTGCGTAATATTGCCCAGCTGGGCTACGATGAAGACGAAGATCAGGAAGAGCTGGAGATGTCTCTGGAGGAGATTATCGAGTATGTCCGCGTTGCCGCACTGCTGTGCCACGACACCTTTGCCCGTCAGCAGCCAACCGCACCGGAAGTCCGCAAACCGACATTACACTAACTAAAATTCGTTCAGGGGGCGTCATGACTCAGCAGGAATTTCTATCGCGTCGCCAGACGCTGTTGGCGCAGATGCAGCCAGGCAGCGCGGCGCTGATTTTCGCCGCACCGGAAGCGGTGCGCAGTGCAGATTCGGAATATCCCTACCGGCAGAACAGCGATTTCTGGTACTTCACCGGCTTTAACGAACCGGAAGCGCTGCTGGTGTTGATTAAAAGCGATGAAACCCACAACCATAGCGTGCTGTTCAACCGGGTTCGCGATCTGACCGCTGAGATCTGGTTTGGACGCCGTCTGGGCCAGGAGGCCGCGCCGGCGAAGCTTGGCGTCGACCGGGCGCTGGCGTTCAGCGAAATCAACCAGCAGCTGTATCAGCTGCTCAACGGTCTGGACGCGATCTACTTCGCCCAGGGTGAATATGCCTATGCCGATGAGATTGTGTTCAACGCCCTCGAAAAACTGCGCAAAGGCTCGCGCCAGAATCTGCAGGCGCCGAACTCGGTTATCGACTGGCGGCCCATTGTGCATGAGATGCGCCTGTTTAAATCCGCGGAAGAGCTTGCCGTGATGCGCCGCGCCGGGGAGATCACCGCGCTGGCCCATACCCGGGCGATGGAAAAATGCCGCCCTGGCATGTTCGAATATCAGCTGGAAGGTGAAATTCTCCATGAATTCAACCGCCACGGGGCACGTTTCCCCTCCTATAACACCATCGTTGGCGGCGGCGAAAACGGCTGTATTCTGCACTACACCGAAAACGAATCTGAACTGCGCGACGGCGATTTAGTCCTGATTGACGCCGGCTGCGAGTATCGCGGCTATGCCGGGGACATTACCCGCACCTTCCCGGTAAACGGTAAATTTACCCCGCCGCAGCGCGAGATCTACGACATTGTGCTCGAATCGCTGGAGACCGCGCTGAAACTCTATCGGCCGGGCACCTCGATCTGTCAGGTTAACCAGGAAGTGGTGCGCATTATGATTACCGGCCTGGTGCGGCTGGGGATCCTGAAAGGCGAGATTGACGAGCTTATCGCCAACAACGCCCACCGCCCGTACTTTATGCATGGCCTGAGCCACTGGCTGGGTCTGGATGTGCACGATGTCGGTAATTACGACACCGACCGTTCGCGCGTCCTGGAGCCGGGCATGGTGCTGACCGTCGAGCCGGGGCTGTATATCGCCACCGATGCCGACGTGCCGGCGCAGTATCGCGGCATCGGCATCCGTATTGAAGATGACATCGTGATTACCGAAGACGGTAACGAAAATCTCACCGCCGGCGTGGTGAAGAAGGCGGATGAGATCGAGGCGCTGATGGCGGCGGCGCGCCAGTCATGAGCGTGCTGATCGTCGGCGGCGGGATGACCGGGGCGACGCTCGCGCTGGCCATCTCCCGTTTGACCGGCGGCGCGCTGCCGGTCCACCTCATTGAAGCGCAGGATCCGCATTCGTCACGCCACCCTGGCTTTGACGACCGGGCGATCGCCCTGGCTGCGGGCACCTGCCAGCAGCTGGCGCGTATCGGTATCTGGCAACGCCTCGCCGAACGCGCGACGCCCATCCAGCGAGTACACGTCAGCGACCGCGGTCATGCCGGGTTTGTGAATCTGGCGGCGGCGGATTATGGCCTGTCGGCGCTGGGCCAGGTGGTTGAACTCCACGATGTCGGCCAGCGGCTGTTTGGTCTGCTGCGCGAGGCGCCAGGCGTCACGCTGCACTGTCCGGCGAAAGTGGAAGCGGTCAGTCGCAGCCAGGAGAGCGTCAGCCTTACGCTTGAGGGCGGCGAAATCATTAACGGTAAGCTGCTGGTGGCGGCGGACGGTTCCCGTTCGGCACTGGGCGCCCGCTGCGGCATCAGCTGGCAGCAGCAGCCGTATGAGCAGATAGCGATCATTGCTAACGTCAGCACCGCGTTGCCCCACGAAGGTCGCGCCTTCGAGCGCTTTACCGAGCATGGCCCGCTGGCGATGCTGCCGATGTCGCAAGGGCGCTGCTCGCTGGTGTGGTGTCATCCGCAGTCGCGCCGCGATGAGGTGCAGAGCTGGTCTGACGAACGCTTTTGTCAGGAGCTGCAGCAGGCGTTCGGCTGGCGGCTGGGGCGTATTACCCACGCCGGGAAGCGCAGCGTCTATCCGCTGGCCCTCACCACCGCCAGCCGCGCGGTGTCGCACCGCCTGGCGCTGGTCGGCAACGCGGCGCAGACGCTGCACCCGATCGCCGGGCAGGGCTTTAATCTCGGCCTGCGCGATGTGATGAGCCTGGCGGAATTACTCGCTGACGCCCATCTCAGCGGCGAAGATGTCGGTCATTATCCGCTGCTGTGCCGCTATCAGGCGCGCAGGGCAGGGGATAAAGCCGCCACCATCGGCGTGACCGATGGGCTGGTGCATCTGTTTGCCAACCGTTGGGCGCCGCTGGTGGCGGGGCGCAACGTCGGTCTGATGGCGATGGAATTATTTACCCCGGCGCGCGATGCGCTGGCGCAGCGTACCCTCGGTTGGGTTCCCCGTTAAGGAGTAGAACGTGCAAAGTGTTGATGTTGCCATTGTTGGCGGTGGAATGGTGGGGCTGGCGGTAGCCTGCGGTCTACAGGGTAGCGGCCTGCGCGTCGCAGTGCTGGAGAAAGCAGAGCCGCGACCGCTGGCCGCCGATGCGCCGCCGGCGCTGCGCGTTTCGGCAATTAATGCCGCCAGCGAAAAGCTGCTGACAAAGCTGGACGTCTGGCGCGAGATCGTCGCCCAGCGGGCCAGCTGCTATCACGGTATGGAAGTGTGGGATAAAGACAGCTTTGGCCACATTAGCTTCGATGACCAGAGCATGGGCTTTAGCCACCTTGGCTATATTATCGAAAATGCCGTAGTGCATCATGCATTGTGGCAGAAGGCGCAGCGTTGCGCTGACGTTACCCTGCTGGCTCCAGCGGAACTTCAGCAGGTGGCGTGGGGCGAGAATGAAGCCTTTCTCAGCCTGCAGGACGGCAGCATGCTGACCGCGCGGCTGGTGATCGGCGCCGATGGTGCCAATTCATGGCTGCGCAATAAAGCCGATATTCCGCTGACCTTCTGGGATTACCATCATCATGCGCTGGTGGCGACCATCCGTACCGCTGAGCCGCATCAGGCGGTGGCCCGCCAGGCGTTCCATGGCGACGGGATCCTCGCCTTCCTGCCGCTCAGCGATCCGCACCTGTGCTCGATCGTCTGGTCGCTATCGCCGGGGGAAGCGCAGCGGATGCAGCAGGCTGATGAAACCACCTTCAACCAGGCGCTGAATATCGCGTTCGATAATCGCCTTGGCCTCTGCCAGCTGGCAAGTGAACGTGAAGTTTTCCCGCTGACCGGCCGCTATGCCCGTCAGTTTGCCGCCCACCGACTGGCGCTGGTCGGCGATGCCGCGCATACCATCCATCCGCTGGCCGGGCAGGGGGTCAACCTCGGTTTTATGGATGCCGCCGAGCTTATTGACGAGCTGAAGCGCCTGCACGCTCAGGGCAAAGATATCGGCCAGCATCTTTATCTGCGCCGCTACGAGCGCAGCCGCAAGCACAGCGCGGCGCTGATGCTGGCGGGCATGCAGGGCTTCCGCGAAATGTTCTCCGGGAGCCATCCGGCGAAGAAATTTCTTCGCGATGTGGGACTCAAACTGGCCGATACGCTGCCGGGCGTGAAACCGCAGCTGATTCGCCAGGCGATGGGCCTCAACGATCTGCCTGCCTGGTTACGTTAACCGCGTCACACTTCTTTCACCCGGCCTGGGCGCCGGGTTTTCCCCCTCATTTGAAATATTCTAATTTCACCTCTTTTTTCGCATTAGATTTATTAATGCGTCCTTTTTTTTGTTAAAGAAATTAGAGCCGTAAAATCGCATAAAACACCATCATTACCTAATTGTCGCGCCGTTAATGTTAATTTTATGTGGCGTAAATCGCTTTTTTCCAGTCAATAACTCTGTAGGCTTTTCGGCGGATTTTAGCCATAAGCTAATGTGATGCCCTGAATGAGCTTATGGTTTAGCGCCGGGTTCGGTGGTAAGTTCAGGCCAAAGAGAACGTTTGCGTCGGCGTCCGTCAGCGATGCCGACGCCGAATTTCATGGCGCAAAATCGCCGACAATTTCGTGGCTGGTTCCGTTTTATTCGATGAGGAAAAGATGGCTCAACAGACTCCGTTGTATGAACAACACACGCTGTGCGGCGCGCGCATGGTGGATTTCCATGGCTGGATGATGCCGCTGCATTACGGGTCCCAGATTGATGAGCACCATGCGGTGCGCGGCGATGCAGGGATGTTCGATGTGTCGCATATGACCATCGTCGATTTCCACGGCAGCCGGATCCGCGAGTTCTTGCGCTATTTGCTGGCCAACGATGTGGCGAAGCTCACCACCCCAGGCAAAGCGCTCTACACCGGCATGCTGACCGCCTCCGCCGGCGTCATCGACGACCTGATTGTCTATTTCCTTTCTGAAGATTATTTCCGCCTCGTTGTTAACTCCGCCACCCGCGAAAAAGACCTCGCCTGGATCTCCGAACAAGCTGAACCTTACGGCCTTGAAATTACCGTTCGCGACGATCTGTCGCTGATCGCGGTGCAGGGCCCCCAGGCGAAAGCGAAGGCGGCGACGCTGTTTACCGACGCTCAGCGTCAGGCCGTGGAAGGCATGAAGCCGTTCTTCGGCGTGCAGGCCGGCGACCTGTTTATCGCCACCACCGGCTATACCGGCGAAGCGGGTTATGAAATTGCGATGCCGAACGAGCAGGCGGCTGATTTCTGGCGCGGTCTGCTGGACGCTGGCGTTAAGCCGTGCGGTCTTGGCGCGCGCGACACCCTGCGCCTGGAGGCCGGGATGAACCTGTACGGCCAGGAGATGGACGAAGGCGTTTCCCCGCTGGCGGCGAACATGGGCTGGACTATCGCCTGGGAGCCCGCCGATCGTAACTTCATCGGCCGCGAAGCGCTGGAGATGCAGCGCGAAAAAGGTACCGAGCAGCTGGTTGGCCTGGTGATGACCGAGAAAGGCGTCCTGCGCGGTGGTCTGCCGGTCCGTTTTACCGATAGCGACGGTAATCAAAAAGAAGGCATTATCACCAGCGGCACCTTCTCGCCGACGCTGGGCTACAGCATCGCGCTGGCTCGCGTGCCGGCCGGGATTGGCGACACCGCGGTGGTGCAAATCCGTAACCGTGAAATGCCGGTAAAAGTGACTAAACCTGGTTTTGTACGCAATGGCAAAGCCATTGTGTGATTTCCCTTTTTTGGAGATGAATTGATGAGCAACGTACCAGCAGAACTGAAATACAGCAAAGAACACGAGTGGCTGCGTAAAGAAGCGGACGGCACCTATACCGTAGGGATCACCGAGCACGCGCAGGAGCTGCTTGGCGATATGGTTTTCGTTGACCTGCCGGAAGTGGGCGCCACCGTTGAAGCGGGCGCCGATTGCGCGGTTGCCGAATCCGTGAAGGCGGCCTCCGATATCTACGCGCCGATTAGCGGTGAAATCGTTGCCGTCAACGAAGAGCTGAACGACTCTCCGGAACTGGTCAACAGCGACCCGTATACCGACGGCTGGATCTTCAAGATCAAAGCCAGCGACGAAGCGCAGGTTGCCGCGCTGCTGGATGCCGCCGCGTATGAAGCTTTACTGGAAGACGAATAAATACGCTTCATCCTTCACGCTGCAGGGGCGTTGGCTTCCTGGCTCCCCCCGGTCACTTACTTTTGTAAGCTCCCGGGGAGTCGCTGTGTCGCCGCCTTCCTGCAACGCGAATGATTTTGCGTATTCTGGCCCGGTAAGCATCAGCGCTTGCCGGGCAAACCAGTCAGACAACCACGATTCACCGCACGTTTCAGGAACCATCGCTCATGACTCAGACTTTAAGTCAGCTTGAAAACCGCGACGCCTTTATTGAACGTCACATTGGCCCGGACGCTCAGCAACAGCAAGAGATGCTGAAGACCGTCGGCGCGGATTCGCTTAACGCCCTGATCGGCCAGATTGTGCCGCAGGATATCCAGCTGGCGACCCCACCGCAGGTGGGCGACGCGACTACCGAATTCGCCGCGCTGGCGGAGCTGAAGGCGATTGCCAGTCGCAACAAGCGCTTCAAGTCTTACATCGGCATGGGCTATACCGCCGTGCAGCTGCCGCCGGTCATTCAGCGCAACATGCTGGAAAACCCGGGCTGGTATACCGCCTATACCCCTTACCAGCCGGAAGTATCCCAGGGCCGTCTGGAGTCGCTGCTCAACTTCCAGCAGGTCACACTGGATCTGACCGGGTTGGATATCGCTTCCGCTTCGCTGCTTGATGAAGCCACCGCCGCCGCCGAAGCGATGGCGATGGCCAAACGCGTCAGTAAACTGAAGAGCGCCAACCGCTTCTTCGTTGCCGCCGACGTCCATCCGCAAACCCTGGACGTGGTGCGCACCCGCGCGGAAACCTTCGGTTTCGACGTCATCGTCGATGACGCCGACAAAGTGCTCGATCACCAGGATGTCTTCGGCGTGCTGCTGCAGCAGGTGGGCACCACCGGCGAAATCCACGATTACAGCAAACTGATCGCCGAGCTGAAAGCGCGCAAAGTGATTGTCAGTGTCGCCGCCGACTTTATGGCGCTGGTGCTGCTGACGGCGCCGGGCAAGCAGGGCGCGGATATCGTTTTCGGTTCCGCCCAACGCTTCGGCGTGCCGATGGGCTACGGCGGCCCGCACGCAGCCTTCTTCGCGGCGAAAGATGAATTCAAACGCTCCATGCCGGGCCGGATTATCGGCGTATCGAAAGATGCGGCGGGGAATACCGCGCTGCGCATGGCGATGCAGACTCGCGAGCAGCACATCCGCCGTGAGAAAGCGAACTCCAACATTTGTACCTCGCAGGTTCTGCTGGCCAACATCGCCAGCCTGTACGCGGTATTCCACGGCCCGGCGGGTCTGAAACGTATCGCTGGCCGCATTCATCGTCTGACCGACATTCTGGCCGATGGCCTGCAGAAGAAAGGGCTGAAGCTGCGCCATGCCCACTACTTCGACACCCTGTGCGTCGAAGTGGCGGATAAAGCCGCGGTGCTGGCGCGTGCCGAAGCCCTGCAGATTAACCTGCGCAGCGATATTCACGGCGCGGTGGGCATTACGCTCGATGAAGCGACCACCCGCGAAGATGTGCTGAACCTGTTCCGCGCCATCGTCGGCGACGATCACGGTCTGGATATCGATACCCTGGATAAAGACGTGGCGCTGGATAGCCGTTCGATCCCGGCGGCGATGCTGCGCGACGATGCGATCCTCACCCATCCGGTGTTTAACCGCTACCATAGCGAAACCGAGATGATGCGCTACATGCACGCCCTGGAGCGTAAAGATCTGGCGCTGAACCAGGCGATGATCCCGCTGGGCTCCTGCACCATGAAACTGAACGCCGCGGCGGAGATGATCCCGATCACCTGGCCGGAATTCGCCGAGCTGCACCCGTTCTGCCCGGTCGAGCAGGCGGAAGGGTATCAGCAGATGATCGCCCAGCTTTCCGACTGGCTGGTGAAACTGACCGGCTATGACGCCGTCTGCATGCAGCCGAACTCCGGCGCGCAGGGTGAATATGCTGGTCTGCTGGCGATTCGCCATTATCACGAGAGCCGCAACGAAGGCCATCGCGATATCTGCCTGATCCCTAGCTCCGCGCACGGCACCAACCCGGCTTCCGCGCAGATGGCGGGTATGCAGGTAGTGGTCGTTGCCTGTGATAAAAACGGCAACATCGATCTCGCCGATCTGCGTGAAAAAGCAGAGCAGGCGGGGGCCAATCTCTCCTGCATCATGGTCACCTATCCGTCGACCCACGGCGTGTATGAAGAGACCATTCGCGAAGTGTGCGAGATCGTGCACCAGTTTGGCGGCCAGGTTTATCTCGACGGCGCCAACATGAACGCCCAGGTCGGGATCACCTCTCCGGGCTTTATCGGCGCCGACGTTTCGCACCTCAACCTGCATAAAACGTTCTGCATTCCGCACGGCGGCGGCGGCCCGGGCATGGGCCCAATCGGCGTGAAAGCGCACCTGGCGCCGTTTGTACCGGGCCACAGCGTGGTACAAATTGAAGGTATGCTGACCCGCCAGGGCGCGGTTTCCGCCGCGCCGTTCGGCAGCGCGTCCATTTTGCCGATCAGCTGGATGTATATCCGCATGATGGGCGCGGAAGGGCTGAAGCAGGCGAGCCAGAACGCGATCCTTAACGCCAACTACATCGCTACCCGACTGAAAGACGCCTACCCGGTGCTCTACACCGGTCGCGATGGTCGCGTAGCGCACGAATGCATTCTCGATATTCGTCCGCTGAAAGAAGAGACCGGCATTAGCGAGCTGGATATCGCCAAGCGCCTGATCGACTTTGGCTTCCATGCCCCGACCATGTCTTTCCCGGTAGCGGGAACGCTGATGGTTGAGCCGACGGAATCGGAAAGCAAGGTCGAGCTGGACCGCTTTATCGACGCGATGCTGGCGATCCGCGCGGAAATCGACCGCGTCAAAGCCGGCGAATGGCCGTTGGAGGATAACCCTCTGGTGAACGCGCCGCACACCCAGGGCGAGCTGGTGGGCGAGTGGAACCATCCGTACAGCCGTGAGCTGGCGGTATTCCCGGCAGGGTTGCACAACAAGTACTGGCCGACGGTGAAACGTCTGGATGATGTTTACGGCGACCGCAACCTGTTCTGCTCCTGCGTGCCGATGAGCGAATACCAGTAAGTTTGCGTTTTAGCTAAACTTTTAAAGGCGCTGCGGCGCCTTTATTTTTTTGGAGGGAAGGTATGGGAATAGCTCTTATTAGCGGCGCGAGCCGCGGCATAGGCCGGGCGACGGCGCTGCTGCTGGCGCAGGAAGGGTATACCGTGGCGGTCAATTACCATCACAACATTAACGCCGCCACCGAGGTGGTGAATACCATTGTGGCGTCTGGCGGCAAAGCCACGGCGCTGCGGGCGGACATCAGCGATGAAGCGCAGGTGATGGCGATGTTTGAGGCGATCGACCGCATGGGCGAGCCGCTGACGGCGCTGGTCAACAACGCCGGGATCCTGTTTACCCAGTGTACGGTGGAGAGCCTGAGCGCCGAGCGTATTAACCGCGTGCTGGCCACCAACGTCACCGGTTATTTCCTCTGCTGTCGCGAGGCGGTAAAGCGCATGTCACATCGACATGGCGGTAAGGGCGGGGCGATAGTTAACGTGTCGTCGGCGGCGTCGCGCCTTGGCGCGCCGGGGGAGTACGTTGACTATGCCGCGTCGAAAGGGGCGGTAGATACCCTGACTACCGGGCTGGCGCTGGAGGTGGCGGCGCAGGGGATCCGGGTGAACGGCGTGCGTCCGGGGCTGATTTATACCGAGATGCACGCCTCCGGCGGTGAACCGGGACGCGTGGATCGAGTGAAAGGTTCGCTACCGATGCAGCGCGGCGGCCAGCCGGAAGAGGTCGCTCAGGCCATTGCCTGGCTGCTGAGCGACAAAGCGTCGTATGTGACGGGTAGCTTCCTTGAACTGGCGGGCGGGAAATAACCCGTAGATGTCTATTGCCCGGCGGCGCTGCTGGAC
>NZ_JAGRRB010000022.1:0-46725 GCF_018223925.1 Klebsiella sp. 10 | reverse complement strand
TTACCGGATGGCTTTGCGGCTCGAGGCAAAGGAATGATTCACCTTGCATTCTGAACAGCATCAACCACGGAGTTTGCGATAGAATTGTGATACTCATCACGTCATTGCTTACCCTCGCCCGCCCGCCCCAGCCGGAATAACCCACGTTCAGCCAACGATCTTCACCGAACTGAGCCACGCTGAAATTGGCATAGTCGGGCAAGTTTCCTTGCCAGTTGAGAGGTAAGTGATTCTCCCCTTCCGGCCAGTAACCGCTGACCTGGAACTGAACCTTGCTGCGTTCATCGAAAGGGAAAAAGGGATGAAAGCCGCAGCCGTAAAGCGCAGGGACCTCCCCATAGTGGGTAAGCGTTAGCTCCGCTATCAGCTGGTTACGCAGCAACTGGTAGCGGAGCTGCGCCAGATAATCGAAACCGCAGGCATGCTGCCGACGCAGCTGTAATACACAATACTCGGCGCCGTACTCAATAATATCCCAGCGCTGTAACCAGCCGTCACCGTGAAGAAAGAAATACTCGTCGGCATGGTGGCGAGGCAGGATAATCTCCTGCCCATGAAAAATAAAACGGTTGCCGGCGACGCGATTGGCCAATGGCAGCATCGGAAACATGCCGCCGGCGGGATTTTCATATAGCACCGGCGCTTGATATTGCCGCGAGAATAAACTTTGCACTTTGCCGCCCAGAGAAGAGACGCACATCCGCAGATGCGCGTTCTCCAGAATCCACTCTTCCGCCATTAGCGCATCTGCTCCTGCTTCGCCGCATTCACGCCCGTATGACGCTGCGCCAGCTGCTCTTCCAGCGCTTCGAGGGTGATACCTTTCGTTTCCGGGACGTTGCGCAGGATATAGAGGTAGCCGGCAGCGCAAATAACACCATACAGCAGGAAGCTTCCTGCCGCGCCCAGACCGGCATTAAGCAGCGGGAAAGTATAGGTTAACAGGAAACAGGCGATCCACAGCGCCAGGGTACCTAAAGACATCGCGAGTCCACGTACGCGGTTGGGAAAAATCTCCGCCAGCAGCACCCAGGTCACCGGCGCCAGGGTCAACGCATAAATAGCAATCGCCGCCAGCACCAGCAACAGTACCGGCCACCCCATAATGCCCATGGCGTAAGCGCCGGCGATCAGCACATAGATCAGCGTCAATCCCGAAGCGCCAAGCAGCATTAATTTACGGCGACCGATTTTATCCACCAGCGGCAGCGCCGCAATGGTAAAGACCAGATTAACGACGCCTGTCGCGACGATCGATTTCAGCGTGCTGTTAATATCGAACCCCGCCGAGGCAAAAATCTCCTGCGCGTAGTTAAAGATGACGTTAATCCCACACCACTGCTGGAATATGGCGAGCACCATGCCAATGATCACAATCGGTTTCACCTGGGGAGCCAACAGCGCGCCATAGGAGACTTTATTGTTATCCTTTTCCAGGGTATGCGCGATTTCACGCAGGATCCTGTCGGCATAGTCGGCAGAACCAATGCGTTCCAGCGCAGCCCGGGCGCGCTCTGGTTTACCGGCCTTCATGAGCCAGCGCGGCGACTCGGGGACAAAAAACATCAGGACCAGAAACGCCAGCGCCGGCACCAGTTCCGCACCGAACATCCAGCGCCAGCCCATCTGCCCATTCCAGCTGTCCACAATCATCTGCTGCGTCGCCCCCGGCTCCACCGGTTCAGCAATCATCAGATTGATTAACTGAGCGGCCAGTACGCCAATCACGATGGTGAGCTGATTGACCGCGACAAAACGCCCTCTTTTCTCTGCCGGACTGACTTCGGCAATGTAAAGCGGGCTGAGAGCGGAAGCCAGACCAATCCCTACGCCGCCCACAATGCGGTAAACCACAAACATATCGAAATGACTGGCGACCGCCGTCCCCCAGGCCGACGCGCTGAACAGCACGGCGGAAAGAATTAATGGCAGCTTGCGCCCCAGTTTGTCTGCGCACCATCCCGAAATTAATGCGCCGAAAATACAGCCCAACAGCGCTGAGCTCATCGCCCAGCCGGACTGCGCCGGGTCCGTAATTGAAAACCAGGCTTCATAAAATGGCTTAGCGCCGCCAATCACCACCCAGTCATAGCCAAACAGTAAACCACCGCAGGCGGCGACCAGACAAATCGTCCAGACGTAGCCCATTTTCAGATGTGTCTGCGCGTTGTTCATAATGATTCCTCTATAAGGGAAACGCAGGGAACAGTAGGGTTCAGGCGGGCCGAGCCCGCCCATTGAGGTTCAGGAAAAAATGCCGCTTTGCAGGGCATGGCGAATCAGATGCGCCTTATCATGAGCCGGATTTATTTGCAGAAGCTGCTGCATCCTCTGCTGGCAGGCGGATACGTTGCCCAGCCCCAGATGGCCCAGCGCTTCAATAAACAAGCAGTGCTGCAGATGTCTCTGCTGCGCTGATACATCGAGAACCACCAGGTCCGGAAGAGAGACGGCAAAAAAATCGACTTGCGGAACGTCATCCCGATGCTGCGCGGCCCAGTCGATAAAATGGCGGAAGTGCTGCTCGGCCTGCGCTGGGTTACCGCTCTTACGCAGCGCAATGCCCTGCCAGAAAAGGTAATCGGCGGGTTGATCGTTGTAGTACCGCCCGGCGTCCAGCGTTGAGCCCCCTTGCCGGGCAAGCTGGTAATATTCCGCCGCCTGCTGCGCATCCCCAGCCTGTTCTGCGCAGTAGCCCAGCAAATACCAGATATCGTTATCCGTTTGCCCAGGCAGTCGCCCCTCCCCCAGATTGTCGGGATAGCGTAATGCGGCTTTCAGACAGTCCGTGGCCTGTTTAAACGCCCCACGCTCGATGAACTGTAATGCCCGATGGAGCTGATTGAGCAAATACTGGCCGGTGATTTTCCCTTCTCCTCCTTCCCAGGGATGGAATACGCGCGTATCCAGAATCGCGGCGGCATCGGCATAATGACCGGACGCGTTCCACAGGCTTAGCAGCTCAGCGGTCAGGTCGTCCCGCTTCAGCACCACGGCTTTACGTTCCACCAGCGTCGTCAGTCGCTCATGTACCGGCCTGGCCAGTAATTTTTGCAAAAAATCGAGTTCAAACAGGAAGCGCGCATTGTCCGGCTCCAGCGCTACGGCGCGCTGCAGATAAGCCAGCGCCTGCGTTGCATCCTGCTGTTTATTCCAGGAGTAAACGCCCAGCAGACGATGAGCGGGCGCATAATCGGGAGATTTTTCGAGCGTCTCGCGCCAGCAGCTCACCGCCTCGTCATAGCGACGTTTGCTGTACCAGAAGCAACCGAGTAGATAGCGGGCAAAAGCGCTGTCGCCCAGCGACTGCAGCATCTGAACTTCATCGAGCGAGTTAGGGAAACGAACATTGTGCGCATGGCAGTGCTCGGCGGCGGCAATAAACTGTTGGCGTTCATTGGCATCATCACTTAGCGACGCACGCCAGAGCATCGGCAGCGCTTCCTGACTGTCCAGAACCGCAAGAACCTCTTTCACCGCCGACGTCTGTCCGATAGAGAGCAGCCAACCCGCCAGCAGGCTGGCGTTGACCCCTCTGCGCCCCGTGATGCGCAGCAGGGTTTCTCGCGCGTCGTCGCTCCGCTCAATCATCCAGCGCGCGCAGTGCAGCGGATAGCTCAATGGGTATTGCTCAAGAGAGGCGAAAATAAACTCTAGCGCTGCTTTCTTCTGCCCACTGTTGGCTAATGCCAGCGCTTTCAACCCCATCGCCAGAGGATTGCTGGCGTTGAACCGCAGACTGGTGTTTACTTTTTCCAGCGCATCGGCAACATCACCGCGCTTCATCGCCAGCCGTGCCAGCGACCACCAGGCGGCGTCACGGCAGTTACCGCTCCAGGAGGCTTTGTAATAGTGATCCCAGGCGCCTGCATCATCCCCCATCCTTTCCAGCACGCTGGCAAGCAGCATACTGGCTTCGCCATCTCGCGGGTTCTTATTCAAACGATGCGCGCGCTGTAGCGCAGCACGGGCACACTGTTCCGCCAGCGCCCAGTCGGCACTGTTGAACGCCAGGGTACCGAGGGCAACATTATTGCGATAATCCTGCGGATCGAGCTCAACCGCCCGACGATAGTAATCCCCGGCGTAGCGGCTTGCGTGGTTGTATTGTTCAAGGTGCTGGCCGATAAAATAGAGCTCGTCGCCATTGTGGATCGCTTCCGGTAACGCGGGCGCTATAGCTGGTTCGGGCAGCGGCGTCTGTTGGGTAATATGTTCCTGATAATCCAGCAGCGGCTGGTTCTCGGCGGTTTTCACTTTGAGGGTTAAGCGCCCGACGCCATTTTCCGGCAGCGTCTGCTGCCAGCTCTCACCGGGCTTCAGCGTCAGCTGAGTTTCGTACAATGGCTGATGGTCAGCGCTGAGTTCAACCACGATATGATTTAGCGGAGCAATGGCATATACGCCAAGCTGCAGTTGCCCAGACTCGCGAACCAGCTTCAGTGCCAGCTGTGTATTGGCATTTTGCACCATCCCTAACTCGCTGTAGGGAAGGAAATTTTGCACAAACACCTTCTCTTCATAAGGCGCAAGCCACGTAAAGTCAGGCTGGTTATCGGTGAAGACGCCGGTCATCAGCTCAATATAAGGGCCATTTTCATCAGTCAGATTTCGATCCCAGGCCTGGCCAAAATCCCCGTACCCCCAGCTCCACTGTTTCTTGCCAGGAGAGACATGGTGATCGGCAACATGCAGTAACCCGCCTCGCTCGTCATGATGATAAGCGCCGACAAAATCGTAATCCGACTTCTCCGCCATATACGAAGTGGGTACCGGGACGTTTTTATAACGGGAGATATCAACCCCCGCAGAATAGTCCACTTTGTAGTAGGTACCGGTGGCAATCGGAAAAGCGGAAACATCACGCTTACCATGGTCGAATACAGCGGTGACATCGGGTGGGAATACACTCTGGTGGGCATCGCCGCCTTTTACTGCAGGGTTGGCCCACCACAGGAAATGGCGCGGCGTGGCGTTACCATTGAAGATCTTGCCAGTGATTTCAATCAGCGCGCGGTCAGGATAGAGCGTAAACCCGGCCATAACCTGCAAACCGCGCATGGGCTCCGCTTCCCCCATCCATACGGTCTGCGCGCCGTTTTCTCCCTGCTGAATAGAAAAATCGACCGGCTTAAAGGTCGTCGGCCGGTGATGTTGCGGCCAGTTAAATTCGATTCCGCCGGAGATCCAGGGCCCGAGCAGCCCTACCAGGGCTGGCTTAACCACCTCATTGTAATAGACGAAATCACGTTGTTTGACTTTGTCATATGCCCGGTGAATACGGCCGCCAAGCTCCGGTAGCAGCATGACCCGAAGGAAATCATTCTCCATCCACACTGCCTGATAATCGCGCATTTCGCGTTCGCCGGTCAGGGTATCAATCACGCCGTAGGGATAGACGCTGCCGGAAGATCCTTGATAAACACGTTTTTCCAGAAACATAGGGTTCGGATCTTCCGCTCCCGTCGTCCACGTTGGTAATGAAATGATTTCCTGCCAGACCTTAACCGAACCGTACATGATGCCTCCACTAAACAAAACGAAGTAAAAGTTGCAATAACAGGAGTCTATATCGCCAATTCGCTGTTAAAATGCGCAATGCTCACGCAATATAGTTAAGGGAGTTAAGTGTATGCAGCGTACTGGCTTTAATAATGCCCGGGTCCGGCAGGCCAATAAGTCGATTTTTCTTTCCCATCTGTGGCGGGAAAAGCAGCTCAGTAAATCACAGCTCTCTCAACTCACCGGTCTCTCCATTCCGGCGGTGAGCAATATTCTGGCCGAGCTGCTTAGCGAGGGATTGATCGGTCACTCAACGGAACACTTGAGCAAACGGGGCGTGAACAGCGGCAGCTACCAGATCCCCGAGCACGGTGCCTGGACACTGTGCATGAATATCACCCCGACCAGCATTGAATATCAGCTTGCCGACGCCCGCCTGCTGGCAGTGGATGGCCATCAGCATTTGCCGGTCAACGCGCCCACTCCTCAGGCCCTGCTTGAGGCCATCGTTGAATGCTGGCGGCATATCCACCGCCGCTACCCACAGCACAGCATCAATCTCGCCCTTGGCGTGCATGGACAGGTTGATCCGATTACCGGCGTTTCACAAACCATGCCCCAGGCACGCTGGAAAACACCGATCGAAATAAAGTATCTGCTTGAGGAGCGGCTTGGCGTGCAGGTTCGGGTGGATAACGACTGCGTGATGCTGGCGCTGGCGGAGAAGTGGCAGCATCAGGGTACACAGCAGGATTTTTGCGTGATCAACGTCGACTACGGTATCGGCTCGTCATTTGTGATTAACGATCATATTTATCGCGGCAGTCTGTACGGCAGCGGGCAGATTGGGCATACGATTGTCAATCCTGACGGCAACGCCTGCGACTGCGGAAGATACGGTTGCCTCGAAACCGTCGCCTCTCTCAGCGCGCTGAAAAAACAGGCCCGAATGTGGCTCAAAACGCAGCCTGAAGCAACGCTCGCCCCCGAGCAGTTAACCACGGCGTCGCTCATTGAGGCCTGGAAAGAGGGAGATGTGCAAATTCGCGCATGGGTTGATAACGCTGCCAACGCGATTGGCTTAAGCCTCTATAATTTCCTGAATATATTAAATATTAATCAAATCTGGCTTTACGGGCGCAGCTGCGCCTTCGGTGAGCAGTGGCTGGAAAGTATCGTCAAACAAACGGGTTTCAACCCCTTTGACCACCGGGATACGCCGCGAGCGCACGCCACCCAAATTGGCTTTGGCCAGCTGACACGCGCCCAGCAGCTGATGGGGATAGGTTATCTGTACGTTGAGGAGCAATTGCAGACGCTGGTTTAGTCATAAACGAACGTGGCGGAGCGCAAATTTGTGTATTACGTTTAAATCACACGTCTCTCATAACGAGCTGATTATGAACACACTCCGCTATTTTGATTTTGGCGCTTCCCGCTCTCTGTTGCTGCTTATCGCCCGCATCGCCGTGGTGATTCTGTTTATTCTTTTTGGCTACCCCAAACTGCTGGGCTTTGACGGTACGGTGCAGTACATGGCCGCCTCCGGCGCGCCGATGCCGACCCTGGCGGCGATTATCGCCGTCATTATGGAAGTGCCTGCCGCGATTCTGATTGTGCTCGGCTTTTTCACCCGCCCGCTGGCGGTCATCTTTATTTTCTACACTCTGGGCACGGCGGTGATTGGCCATCACTACTGGGATATGACTGGCGATGCGGTATTGCCGAACATGATTAACTTCTGGAAAAACGTCAGCATCGCCGGCGCTTTCCTGCTGCTGGCCGTAACCGGCCCCGGGGCGATCTCCCTCGACCGCCGCTAATCTCCAGACGCAAAAAAGGCCGCATACGCGGCCTTTTTGATGTCAACGCTAACGCTTACGCATATACCGGGAAGCGGGCGCAGATATCCAGCACTTTACCTTTCACGCGCTCAATGACCGCGTCGTCATTGATATTGTCCAGCACGTCACACATCCAGCCAGCCAGCTCTTTGACTTCCGCTTCTTTAAAGCCGCGGCGAGTCACTGCCGGAGAACCGATACGGATACCGGAGGTTACGAACGGGCTCTTCGGATCGTTCGGCACGCTGTTTTTGTTGACGGTGATGTTGGCGCGGCCCAGGGCAGCGTCAGCTTCTTTACCGGTCAGGTTTTTATCCACCAGGTCCAGCAGGAACAGGTGGTTCTCAGTACCGCCAGACACCACTTTGTAGCCGCGGTTCAGGAACACTTCCACCATCGCTTTAGCGTTTTTCGCAACCTGCTGCTGGTAAACTTTAAACTCTGGCTCCATCGCTTCTTTCAGCGCCACCGCTTTCGCCGCGATAACGTGCATCAGCGGGCCGCCCTGCGCGCTTGGGAACACGGCAGAGTTCAGTTTTTTGTACAGCTCTTCGCTACCGCCTTTCGCCAGAATCAGGCCGCCGCGCGGACCCGCCAGGGTTTTGTGGGTGGTGGTGGTCACAACGTGAGCATGCGGAACCGGGTTCGGGTACACGCCAGCGGCAATCAGGCCTGCCACGTGCGCCATATCGACGAACAGGTAAGCGCCGATGCTGTCAGCGATTTCACGCATTTTCGCCCAGTCAACGATACCGGAGTAAGCGGAGAAACCACCGATGATCATCTTCGGTTTGTGTTCCTGAGCCTGCTTCGCCATGTCGTCATAGTCAATTTTACCGGACTCATCAATACCGTAAGGGATGATGTTGTACAGTTTGCCGGAGAAGTTAACCGGGGAGCCGTGAGTCAGGTGGCCGCCCTGCGCCAGGTTCATACCGAGCACGGTGTCGCCCGGCTGCAGCAGCGCGGTGTAGACGGCAAAGTTAGCCTGGGAGCCGGAGTGCGGCTGGACGTTAGCATAGTCAGCGCCGAACAGTTCTTTCGCGCGGTCGATTGCCAGCTGTTCAACCACGTCGACGTATTCACAGCCGCCGTAGTAACGCTTGCCCGGATACCCTTCAGCATATTTGTTGGTCAGCTGAGAGCCCTGCGCCTGCATAACGCGCGGACTGGTGTAGTTTTCGGAGGCGATCAGTTCGATGTGCTCTTCCTGACGTACTTTTTCCTGCTCCATAGCCTGCCACAGTTCGGCATCATAATCGGCAATGTTCATTTCACGCTTTAACATCCGCATCTCCTGACTCAGCTAACAATAAAATTTCGGCCTAAAAAGGCGGTCCGATTGGACAACGGCCCACAGTATAACCGAATCATTCTGTGATAACAGGTCTTGACAAAGGATTTTACGCAAACGATTGGCTCCGCATGACACAAGGCTTTGAGCAATAACGCCTCTCTCAGTATCAACGGATTTCTTTTCAGGTTTGTGATGCAAATTCTTCATGTTGTAACTGGATCGGGGGAATGTGTTAAAGAACCATTTACAACGCAGGGTTATTTCTTTAAGATGCATTTAAAATGCATCATTAAGATAACACATAAGGAAGCACGCTATGCTTGACGCTCAAACCATCGCCACGGTAAAAGCCACCATTCCCCTGCTGGTAGAGACCGGCCCGAAATTAACCGCCCATTTCTACGATCGTATGTTCGCGCATAATCCGGAGCTCAAAGAGATCTTCAACATGAGCAACCAGCGCAACGGCGATCAGCGTGAAGCGTTATTCAACGCTATTGCCGCCTACGCCAGCAATATCGATAACCTGCCTGCCCTGCTGCCGGCGGTGGAAAAGATCGCCCAGAAACACACCAGCTTCCAGATCAAACCGGAGCAGTACAATATTGTTGGCAGCCATCTGCTGGCGACCCTCGATGAAATGTTCAGTCCGGGCCAGGAAGTGCTCGATGCCTGGGGTAAAGCCTACGGCGTGCTGGCGAACGTCTTTATCGGCCGTGAAGCCGAGATCTATCAGCAAAACGCCAGTAAAACCGGCGGCTGGGAAGGGACCCGCGCGTTTCGCATCGTGAAGAAAACCCCGCGCAGCCAGCTTATCACCAGCTTTGAGCTCGAACCGGTTGATGGCCAGCCGGTCGCCGATTACCAGCCTGGCCAGTACCTGGCCATCTGGCTGAAACCGGAAGGCTTCGAATATCAGGAAATCCGCCAGTATTCCCTGACCCGCAAAGCGGACGGCAAAGGCTACCGCATTGCGGTTAAACGCGAGGAAGGCGGTCAGGTTTCCAGCTGGCTGCATAACCATGCCAGCGAAGGCGATGTGGTCTATCTGGCCGCCCCGGCGGGAGATTTCTTCCTTAACGTTAAGCCACAGACGCCGGTCACCCTGCTCTCTGGCGGCGTCGGGCAAACGCCGATGCTGGCGATGCTGGATGCGCTGGCGAAGAGCGGTCATCAGGGTCAGGTGAACTGGTTCCATGCGGCGGAAAATGGCGACGTTCACGCCTTTGCCGATGAAGTGAAGGCGCTCGGCGCGGCGCTGCCGGCGTTTACCTCTCACGTCTGGTATCGCACCCCGACTGAGGCCGACCGTCAGGCTGGACGTTTTGATAGCGAAGGTTTGATGGATTTAGCAGCAGTGGCGGACAATATTCGCGACCCGCAGATGCAGTATTATCTCTGCGGCCCGGTAGCGTTTATGCAGTTTGCAGCGAAGCAGCTGGTCGAATTAGGGGTCAACAAAGACAACATTCATTACGAATGCTTCGGCCCGCATAAGGTGCTGTAAGCCCCGACGACGCGGGGATCTGTAGGCCGGGTAAGCGCAGCGCCACCCGGCAATACTGCAGCGAGCGGCGAGCGTTAAATCGCCGCGTCGTCTTCTTCGCCGGTACGAATACGAATGACCCGCGCCACGTCGAAGACAAAGATTTTACCGTCGCCGATTTTACCGGTCTGTGCGGTACGGATGATGGTATCCACACAGGTATCGACGATATCGTCGGTCACCACAATTTCAATTTTTACTTTCGGCAGAAAATCGACCATATACTCGGCACCACGGTACAGTTCGGTGTGCCCTTTCTGGCGGCCAAAGCCTTTCACTTCCGTTACCGTCATCCCGGTGATGCCGACTTCGGCCAGCGCTTCACGCACGTCATCCAGTTTGAAAGGTTTAATAATCGCATCAATCTTTTTCATGGGGTTCCTGTCTTAATCGCGTAACCGGTTGCTTACCGTATCATAACTTGCGCTATAGTGCGGAGCTACTCTTTAAAGTCGTTGGCGTCGAGCTCATGGCGCGACAGCAGCTTATAGAATTCGGTGCGGTTGCGCCCTGCCATCCGCGCGGCGTGAGTGACGTTGCCCTTGGTAATTTGCAGCAGCTTGCGCAGGTAGTTCAGCTCAAACTGATTGCGCGCCTCCACGAAGGTCGGCAGCGCCGTGTTCTCGCCCTCCAGCGCTTGCTCAACCAGCGCGTCGCCGATCACTGGCGACGAAGTCAGGGCCACGCACTGCTCGATCACGTTCACCAGCTGGCGCACGTTGCCCGGCCACTTGGCGGCCATCAGCCGCTTCATCGCATCGCTGGAAAACGCCCGCACGAACGGCTTATGGCGATCGGCAGACTGACGCAGCAGATGGTTGGCCAACAGCGGGATGTCTTCCGTACGTTCGGAGAGCGGCGGTATTTTCAGGTTCACTACGTTGAGGCGGTAGAACAGGTCTTCACGAAACTCGCCGCGGGCCATCGCCTTCGGCAGGTCGCGGTGGGTGGCGGAGATAATCCGCACGTTGATTTCGATATCGCGGTTGCTGCCCAGCGGGCGCACCTTGCGCTCCTGCAGGACGCGCAGCAGCTTCACCTGCAACGCAACCGGCATATCACCGATCTCGTCGAGAAACAGCGTACCACCCTCAGCGGCCTGGAATAATCCTTCACGGTTACTGACCGCGCCGGTAAAAGCGCCCCGCGCATGGCCAAACAGTTCGGATTCGAGCAGCTGTTCCGGCAGCGCGCCGCAGTTGATCGCCACGAACGGCTTATCATGACGCGGGCTGGCGTTGTGGATCGCCTGGGCGACGATCTCCTTCCCGGTCCCGCTCTGGCCATTAATCAGTACGCTGACATCCGATTGCGCCACCATCCCGGCCTGCTCAAGCAGGCGCAGCATCAGCGGGCTGCGGGTTACAATCGCCTGGCGCCAGGCTTCGTCGGTGGCCGGCGAGCGCTGCTCCAACGCCTCATCAATGGCTTTATATAAGGCATCTTTATCGACCGGCTTGGTCAGGAAGCTGAACACCCCCTGCTGGGTAGCCGCCACGGCGTCGGGAATCGAACCGTGAGCGGTGAGAATGATCACCGGCATGCCGGGGTGGCCCTTCTGGATCTCGCTAAACAGCTGCAGGCCGTCCATTTCATCCATCCGCAGATCGCTAATCACCAGATCCACTTTCTCACGCCCCAGCACGCGCAGCGCTTCCGGCCCGCTCTCGGCGGTGACCACGCTGTAGCCTTCGCTGACCAGGCGCATGCCCAGTAGCTTCAACAGTCCCGGATCGTCATCCACCAGCAGTAAACGCGCCGGTTTACGGATCGTCATGGATCACCTCCGGCACTTTTTCGCTGCCGAAATTGCCGCCCGGCTTGCGGCTGGAGAGCTGGCGTTCGATATCCGTCAGGTTCTCCAGCTTGCGGGTGGTCAGCTCCAGCTGCTCGCGCAGCGCCAGCTCCTGCTGCCGCAGTGTCTCCAGTTCGCTATCGCTGGACTGCTGAAGCTTAGCGTAACGGGCACGCTCTTCCACCAGCTGCAGCTGACGGGTCTGGCCGTCGCGCCAGAGCTGATACAGCGGGCGGACCTGAACGGCGATTTGCGGGCTGAAGGTATCGAGACGCGCCACCAGGTCGCGGCGCTCCTCAGGGGTAATTTTAGCATCAGCAAGCAGGATGCCGCGACGGAACGCGTCCTGCCAGCTGTCGTCGGTATGGCGTTTCGCCTCCGCCCGCGCCTGCGCCGGCGCGAGGCGATCGGCACAGTCAATGCCCCGCAGCCAGTAGAGGGGATTTTTGTCGCTGGCATCGCTGCTGTGCGCCCAGATATCCGCGCAGTCTACCGCGACAAAATCGGCCACCTGATGCTGCGCCTGCCCGGGGGCGGCGGTACCTTCCGCGGTATGCGGTGAAAAGCCGGCGGAACACCCCGCCAGCGTCAGACAAGCAATGCCTGAAAGCAGCCATCCGCTGAGGGAACGGCGCCAGGCCAGGAATTGGGACATAGTTCCCCGATATCGATTCATAAGTTGGATTATTCCGGCGCTGAGGGAAGCGTAATGCGAAAACAGACCTGCCCGGCGGGCGCATCAACTAAGCTGAGCTCCCCTTGCATCTGCCGGACGCAGTCGCGGGCGATACTCAACCCCAGTCCACTGCCCTTAACGGCCCCTTTACGCTGGTGACTCCCCTGGTAAAAAGGCTCGAATATCATATTTTTTTCCGCGGCCGGGATCGGTTCGCCGCTGTTGGCGACATCAATACGCACCTGCTCTCCGTGCCGGTAGCTATGGATACGGATGTTACCGGATTCAGCGCCATAGTGCACCGCATTGGAGTAGAGATTATCCATTACGCTTATCAATAGCGCAGGCTCTGCCAGGCAACGCCGCGCCTGCAGCGTCAGTTCGGTATGCATCAGTTTAGCCCGCGCGGGCAGGCTGTGCGCCGCCACGACGTTTTCCACCAGTTCCACCAGGTCCACCGCTTCGCGAGCCACCGGGCCGTCGGCCTGTTTTCGGTTATAGTCCAGCAGCTGTTCAATCAGCTTTTGCAGGTTACGGCTACTGCTGTCGAGGATCTCGACAATCTCCTGCTGCTCAGGGGTCAGGGGCCCCGCGACCCGGTCGGCCAACAGCTCGGTACCTTCACGCATACTGGCCAACGGGGTTTTCAGCTCATGCGACAGATGGCGAAGAAATTGATGCCGCTGCGACTCCAGCCACGCCAGGCGCTCGCTGAGCCAGATGATGCGCTTGCCCACCGATCGCAGCTCGCGCGGGCCGGTAAACAATGCGGCGTCGTCCAGCGACTTCCCTGCCCCCAGCTGATTGATCATTCTTTCGATGCCTTTCACCGGGCCAATAATCATGCGGGTGAAGAGTAGCACCAGCGCCAGGCTCAGCAGAAACAGCACCAGCGCCTGCCAGCCAAAAAACTGGCCGCGTTCGGCTATCTCCTGCTGCAGCTGTTGGCCACGAGAATAGACGACCGCCCGGGTCGCCTGCACCATATCGCTGTTATTACTGGCGAAAACTTCCAGTCTGGCGGCTGCCTGGGCATCGGGTCCGCTATTTTTACACTGCAGCTGCGCCAGATCGCTGACATCCTGACGCAGCGCCTGCCAGAGCTTCTCGTCCGGCAGCACGCCGGCGTGGGCGTCCAGCATCTGGCTGTAGCGCTGCCGCTGGTTTTGATAGACGCGCGCCAGCGTCGGATCGTCCAGCACGCAGTACTGGCGATAGCTGCGCTCCATCTCCAGTGCGGCATTGATCATCGCCTCGCTGCGTCGGGCGTCGACCAGGGTGGTACGGTTAATATGCGCCGCCTGGGCGCTGAGGGCGTTCAGGCTCTGCCAGGCCTGCCAGGCCAGCACCAGCAATGGCAGCAGGATCAGCACAAAGGAGAGCGTCACCAGCTGACGCAGCGAACGGGGGAAAAGAGAGAGTCGCTTCAAGGATGTTGTCTCAATCATTAGCTCTGGTCGATGCTAACTGAGGAGCGCGCCGGAGAAAAGCGCTACCGCTGGTTACTGCGCCGCAGAAACAACAAAGCCAGGCGCAAGGCCTGGCTTTGTTCAGGAATGAGGCGGTGCCTTACTCGACGTTTCGCCCGATGTCTGATAAAGCCAGGCTGTTATCAGGAGTTGGACGGCAGGCACCTGTTTGTGCGTCATTCGAAGTTTATGTAGCGCGTCCCGAAGGGGCTGACATAAGAAGGTGAATGAGCCACTGGTTAATATTATGCATGAACTATGCCAGCTCTCAAAACATTTTATTAACATATTGATATATATGACATTAACCACAGGAACAGTCGAACTACTACTGTTTATTTTTCACCCGCATTGTCGCTATTTAGCGACACCAAATAGACTACCGATTACTCATCATTTAAATCAATAACTTAAGTGTCGCCTATTGACGACACTGCAATATCGCAGTTGTCGGCAATTCCCGACACCCTGGCGTGCCGACCATCACAGATAAAAAAAAGCCCCCTGTCAGGCAGGGGGCTGATACGTTCGCGTGAAGCGCGGCGGGAAGATTAACCCAGCTGTTTACGCGCGTTACGGAAGATACGCATCCACGGGCTATCCTCGCCCCAGTTCTCCGGGTGCCAGGAGTTGCTTACGGTGCGGAAGACGCGTTCCGGGTGAGGCATCATGATGGTCGCGCGCCCGCTTTCGCTGGTCACCGCGGTGATACCGTTCGGGGAACCGTTCGGGTTCGCCGGATAGGTTTCGGTCACTTTGCCGAAGTTATCCACGAAGCGCAGCGCCACCAGACCTTTGCTCTCCAGCTGGGCCAGATGCGCGCTGTCGCGCACTTCCACCTGACCTTCGCCGTGGGAGACCGCAATCGGCATCCGTGAGCCAACCATGCCTTCCAGCAGCAGGGATGGGCTTTGCGTCACTTCCACCAGGCTAAAGCGCGCTTCAAAGCGGTCAGACTGGTTGCGCACAAAGCGCGGCCACAGGTCGCTGCCCGGGATCAGCTCGCGCAGGTTGGACATCATCTGACAGCCGTTGCACACGCCGAGCGCCAGCGTCTGCGGACGATGGAAGAAGGTCGCGAACTCATCGCGCACGCGCTCGTTGAACAGAATCGACTTCGCCCAGCCCTCGCCCGCGCCCAACACGTCGCCGTAGGAGAAGCCGCCGCAGGCTACCAGGGCATGGAAATCGCCCAGACCGGTCCGGCCGGCCAGCAGGTCGCTCATATGCACGTCGATGGCGTCAAAGCCGGCACGATGGAAGGCGGCCGCCATTTCAACGTGGGAGTTCACCCCCTGCTCGCGCAGGACGGCCACTTTCGGCCGCGCGCCGGTGGCAATGTACGGGGCGGCGACGTCGTCGTTAATATCAAACGAGAGCTTCACATTGAGGCCCGGGTCGGCATCATTGGCTTTCGCCTCATGCTCCTGATCGGCGCAGGCCGGGTTGTCGCGCAGACGCTGCATCTGCCAGGTGGTTTCCGCCCACCACATGCGCAGCGTGGTGCGGCTTTCGCTGAACACCGCCTGACCGCCGGCGGTCAGCACGAAGCGATCGCCCTCAACCGCTTTACCGAGGTAATGCACGCAGTCCGCCAGGCCGTTAACCGCCAGAATGGCTTCCACCGCCTCACGGTCTGCGGCGCGGACCTGAATCACCGCCCCCAGCTCTTCGTTGAACAGCGCGGCCAGATGGTCGTCGCCCAGCGCGGCGATATCCGCTTCCACGCCGCAGTGGCCGGTAAAGGCCATTTCCGCCAGCGTGACAAGCAGACCGCCGTCGGAGCGGTCGTGGTAGGCCAGCAGTTTACGCTGCGCCACCAGGGCCTGCATCGCATTCCAGAAGCCTTTCAGTTGCGCGACATCGCGCACGTCAGCCGGCTTGTCGCCGAGCTGGCGATAGACCTGCGCCAGCGCCGTCGCGCCCAGCGCGTTGTGCCCTTTACCGAGGTCGATCAGCAGCAGGGCGTTATCTTCCGTCGAAAGCTGCGGCGTGACTGTATGACGGACATCTTCGACACGGGCGAAGGCAGAGATGACCAGCGACAGCGGAGAGGTCATCTCGCGCTGCTCGCTGCCTTCCTGCCAGCGGGTTTTCATCGACATCGAGTCTTTACCGACCGGAATGGTCAGGCCCAGCGCCGGGCACAGCTCTTCGCCCACCGCTTTCACCGCCTCATACAGGCCAGCGTCTTCACCCGGGTGGCCGGCGGCGGCCATCCAGTTAGCCGACAGCTTCACGCGGTTCAGCTCGCCAATCTGCGTGGCGGCGATGTTGGTCAGCGCTTCGCCGACCGCCAGACGGCCAGAGGCCGCGAAGTCCAGCAGGGCGACCGGGGCGCGCTCGCCCATCGCCATCGCTTCGCCATAGTAGCTGTCGAGGCTGGCGGTGGTCACCGCGCAGTTGGCCACCGGGATCTGCCACGGGCCAACCATCTGGTCGCGGGCGACCATACCGGTCACGGTGCGGTCGCCGATGGTGACGAGGAAGGTTTTCTCGGCCACCGTCGGCAGATGCAGAACGCGGTTAACCGCATCGGCAAGGGTAATCGGTTGGCGATCCAGTGCACTACCCTGAGCTTTCAGAGTCTGCACGTCGCGGGTCATTTTCGGCGTTTTGCCGAGCAGGACGTCCAGCGGCAGGTCGATCGGCTGATCGTTAAAGTGGCTGTCGCTCAGGCTCAGATGCTGCTCAGCGGTGGCTTCGCCGATAACGGCATAAGGCGCGCGCTCGCGGCGGCACAGTTCGTCGAACAGCGGCAGCTGCTCCGGGGCGACCGCCAGAACATAACGTTCCTGCGATTCGTTACACCAGATCTCCAGCGGACTCATCCCTGGCTCATCGCTGAGAATATCGCGCAGCTGGAATTTACCGCCGCGGCCGCCGTCGCTCACCAGCTCCGGCATAGCGTTGGAGAGACCGCCGGCGCCAACGTCGTGGATAAAGAGGATCGGGTTGGCGTCGCCCAACTGCCAGCAGCGGTCGATCACTTCCTGACAGCGGCGCTCCATTTCCGGGTTGTCACGCTGTACGGAGGCGAAATCGAGATCGGCATCGGACTGGCCGGAGGCCATAGAAGACGCCGCGCCGCCGCCGAGGCCGATGTTCATCGCCGGGCCGCCCAGCACGATCAGCTTCGCGCCGACGGTAATCTCGCCCTTCTGCACGTGCTCACCGCGGATGTTGCCGATACCGCCGGCCAGCATGATCGGTTTGTGGTAGCCACGCAGCTCTTCGCCATTGTGGCTGGTGACTTTCTCTTCATAGGTGCGGAAGTAGCCGTTCAGCGCCGGACGACCAAATTCGTTGTTAAACGCCGCGCCGCCCAACGGGCCTTCGGTCATGATGTCCAGGGCGGTGACAATACGATCCGGTTTACCGAAATCTTCTTCCCACGGCTGTTCGAAGCCCGGGATACGCAGGTTGGAAACCGAGAAGCCCACCAGGCCCGCTTTCGGCTTCGCGCCGCGGCCGGTGGCGCCTTCATCGCGGATTTCGCCGCCGGAGCCGGTTGCCGCGCCCGGCCATGGAGAGATGGCCGTCGGGTGGTTATGGGTTTCCACCTTCATCAGAATGTGCGCCGGCTCCTGATGGAAGTCGTAGCGCCCGGTCTGATGGTCGGCGAAATAGCGCCCGACTTCAGACCCTTCCATCACCGCAGCATTATCTTTATAGGCCGACAGCACGTAGTCCGGCGTTTTTTCAAAGGTGTTTTTGATCATTTTGAACAGCGACTTCGGCTGCTGTTCGCCGTCGATGATCCAGTCGGCGTTGAAAATCTTGTGGCGACAGTGCTCTGAGTTCGCCTGGGCGAACATATACAGCTCGATATCGTTCGGGTTGCGTCCCAGGCGGGTAAACGCGTCCTGCAGGTAGTCAATTTCGTCGTCGGCCAGCGCCAGACCCAGACGGAGGTTGGCGTCAATCAGCGCCTGACGCCCTTCGCCCAGCAGGTCGACGCTGGTGACCGGCGTCGGCTGATGGTGAGCGAACAGCTTCTCGCCCGCTTCCAGCTCGTCGAAGACGCTCTCCATCATGCGGTCGTGCAGCTCCGCCGCCACCGCGGCCCACTGCGCTTCGGTCAGGGTTGAGGCTTCAACGTAATACGCCACGCCGCGCTCAAGACGCACAACCTGCGCCAGACCGCAGTTGTGAGCGATATCGGTAGCTTTAGAAGACCAGGGAGAGATGGTGCCAGGGCGAGGGGTCACGAGCAGTAATTTACCGGTCGGGGTATGGCTGCTTAAGCTCGGGCCATACTGAAGCAGTCGCGCCAGGCGCTCGCGATCGTCAGCGCTCAGCGGGGCATTCAGATCGGCAAAATGAATATATTCGGCATATATGGCGCTTACCGGAAGGTTGGCCGCCTGAAATCGTGCCAGCAGTTTATTAATACGGAATGCCGACAGTGCAGGTGAACCACGCAAAATTTCCATCATAAGTCTCTCGTCTTCGAAGCTTTCAGGGTGAGCCAGGGGGGGAAACGGGCGTCATTATAGTGAATCCTGCGCCCCGACGAAACCGTTTGCGTAGAAATAAAATCATTGATGCTGTTTATCAATAAATGTGACGACCATCGCGAATAAGTTGCCAACTGGCGCATTATTAAGCAGAATGCCGCACATTCGACGACAACCTTGCGTTTTTTCCGGACATCGCCTGCTGAGGAACCTGAAGCTGCAGAAGATTAACTCTCTGAAAAAATTAAAGATTAATTATCTGCTGATCGGCATTGTCACCCTTTTGCTGGCGGCGGCCCTGTGGCCGTCGATCCCCTGGTCTGGTAAACCCGAGAACCGGGTGGCGGGCATTATCGCTCGCGGCGAGCTGCGCATCAGCACCATCAACTCGCCAATGACCTTCGCCACCATGAACAATAAAGCGTTCGGTCTGGATTATGAACTGGCGAAGCAGTTTGCCGACTACCTTGGCGTAACGCTTAAGATAACCGTCCGGCAAAACATCAGCCAGCTGTTTGACGACCTCGACGACGGTCAGGCCGATATGCTGGCCGCCGGACTGGTCTATAACCAGGAGCGAGTGAAAAACTATCAGGCCGGCCCCACCTACTATTCTGTTTCGCAACAGCTGGTCTACCGCGTCGGCAATACCCGGCCGCGCACCCTCGCGGCGCTGACCGCCGAGCAGCTCACTATCGCTCCGGGCCACGTGGCGATCAATGACCTGCAGACCTTAAAAGCCGAGAAATACCCGGATCTTGCCTGGCGCGTGGACGAAAAACGCGGTACCACGGCGCTGATGCAGGCGGTGATTGACGGTAAACTTGATTACACCATCGCCGACTCGGTGGCCGTCAGCCTGTTTCAGCGCGTCCATCCGGAGCTGGCGGTGGCCCTCGATATCACCGACGAACAGCCGGTCACCTGGTTTAGCGCACGGGACGACGATAATTCGCTGTCGGCGGCAATGCTTGATTTCTTCAACAACATCAATGAAGACGGGACGCTGGCGCGCCTCGAGGAGAAGTACCTCGGCCACGGCAACGATTTCGATTATGTCGATACCCGCACCTTCCTGCGCGCGGTGGAAAATATTCTTCCGGAGGTGCAGCCGCTGTTTAAAAAATACGCCCGCGAGATTGACTGGCGCCTGCTGGCCGCCATCGCCTGGCAGGAATCCCACTGGGATCCGCAGGCCACCTCCCCCACCGGCGTGCGCGGTATGATGATGCTCACACGCAATACGGCGCAAAGCCTGGGTCTAACCGACCGCACCGATGCGGCGCAGAGTATCGACGGCGGCATGCGCTACCTGCAGGATATGATGGATAAAGTGCCGGATTCGATCCCGAAAGACGAACGCATCTGGTTTGCGCTGGCCGCTTATAATATGGGTTATGCCCATATGCTGGACGCCATGGCGCTCACCCGCAAACAGAAAGGCAATCCTAACAGCTGGGCGGACGTTAAGCTGCGTTTACCGTTGCTGAGCCAGAAACCCTATTACAGCAAACTAAAATACGGCTATGCCCGCGGCCATGAGGCCTACGCCTATGTGGAAAACATCCGCAAATATCAGATAAGCCTTGTCGGCTATTTGTCAGAGAAGGAGCGCCAGCAGCAGCAAACGCTGGCCCTGGCGGAGGATTACCCGGCCGTGCTCCCCAATGAGCTCGAACAGCCGCAGGAGACCACCCTGCCCTTTTTCAAGTTTCGCGCCGATAAGCAGATGGATAATGCCCGGATGAAACTCCCCGGCCACCTGTATTAACTTTCCCCAGTCTGCGCCCGGGCTTTCTTCAGCGCTTTTTTCTCTTCCCGCCGCCAGCGGAAGAAGTCGCTCAGCATGGCAGAGCAGGACTCTGCCAGCACGCCTTCGCTAATCTCAACCCGATGGTTCATTCCCGGGTGGTGCAGAACATCCATCAGCGAGCCGGCTGCGCCGGTCTTGGCATCCCTGGCGCCAAACACCAGGCGGGCGATACGGCTGTGCACCATCGCGCCCGCGCACATGACGCAGGGCTCGAGGGTCACGTACAGCGTGGCGTCGATCAGGCGGTAGTTTTGCAGCACCAGTCCGCCCTGGCGTAAGGCCATGATCTCCGCATGGGCGGTGGGGTCGTGACGGCCTATCGGCCGGTTCCAGCCCTCGCCAATGACCTGATTGTTATGCACCAGCACCGCACCCACCGGCACCTCGCCCTCTTCCCAGGCGCGTTTCGCCAGCGTCAGGGCATGACGCATCCAGTATTCATCATTGAGTTCGAGGTCAGACACAGCGGCCACTCCAGCAGAAAAAGCGGGGCGCATTATACATGGGCGCTATCAATTACACACTATTACTCCAGCTGCTGAAGCTCTCCCTGAGGGGTTACCCGCCAGCGATGCTGGCAAAAGCCGAGCAATGGATTATCCTGCTCACTATCGCTATAGCCGCTATACAGCCGCAGCGGGGCGCCAATCTTTTTCTCCAGCTGTACCACCTTTTCATGCCCCAGGCAGCGCAGGGTCAATACCCAGCCGCCCCAGCGGCGCGCGGTGCGGCTGGCTATCAAATTCACCCGCGGCAACCAGAGGGTATCGCGATAGACCTGCTCCACCAGCGACTGCGGCGAGCCGGTGATCAACCAGACGTCGGCATCGGTGCTGGTCAGGTAGGCGGTAAGCCGCGCATGAACTACCGGAAACGCCGTCACATGATGGCGAAACCAGCCGACAAACTCCGCTTCCAGCCGCTTTAGCACCGCCTCGCGGCGGCCAAAGGTTGTCGCCCACAGCAGGAGGCTCATCGGCCAGCGCGCCGCCCGTCCGCTCACTGCCAGTCCGGCAAGGATCACCGGCCCCATCGGCACCACCAGCAACAGGTTCAGCGGCAAATGGCGCAGCAGATAGCGCAGAAAACTGCCGAACATATCCTGTTGGTGTAAGGTTCCGTCCAGATCGAAAAACACCACTCTCCGTTCAGTGTGCTGCAAACTGCCTCCTTTATCTCAGAACTCGCTTCTCGTTAGGGTAAGCTTAACAGCCTGACGCCATGTCGAGGGAAAACATCCCCTGCCGTTAAGAAAGAATTAAAGTAGCAGGCGAAGGAAAAATTGTGGCTTAAGAATTTTTAATTCATGGTATACCCCTTATAATCGAATAAAAATTCTGTCAGTCACGAGCCGGACGGCTCCAGCGGAGCTCCAATGAACTGTTTAACGCGTATTCGTCAGCGCTATCCCACCCTGGCGGCGAGCGACAAAAAGTTGGCCGATTATATTCTAAGCCAGCCCGATGAGACCCGGCACCTCAGCTCGCAGCAGCTGGCAGCGGAAGCCGGTGTGAGTCAGTCCAGCGTGGTTAAGTTTGCCCAGAAGCTGGGATTCAAAGGCTTTCCGGCGCTGAAGCTGGCCCTTAGTGAAGCGCTGGCGAGTAGCCCGGATCCGCACTCCGTCCCGGTGCATAACCACATTCGCGGTGACGATCCGCTGCGTCTGGTCGGCGAGAAACTCATTAAAGACAATGTCGCCGCCATGCATGCCTCGCTGGACGTCAACACTGAAGAGACGCTACGGGAAGCCGTCACGCTGCTGCGCAACGCCCGGCGAGTGATCGTCACCGGGATTGGCGCCTCCGGCCTGGTGGCGCGTAACTTTAGCTGGAAGCTGATGAAGATCGGCATCAACGCTGTTTCTGAGCAGGATATGCATGCCCTGCTGGCGACGGTGCAGGCCATGTCCAGCGACGATCTTCTGCTGGCGATCTCTTACTCCGGCGAGCGCCGGGAGATCAATATGGCGGCCGGTGAAGCGCTGCGCGTCGGCTGTAAGATCCTGGCGATCACCGGGTTTAGCCCGAACGCCCTGCAACAGCAGGCGACCCACTGCCTGTATACTATCGCCGAAGAGCAGGCGACGCGCAGCGCGGCCATCTCCTCCACCAGCGCGCAAATGATGCTCACCGATCTGCTGTTTATGGGGCTGGTGCAGCAGGATCTGGAGCGGGCGCCGGAGCGCATTCGCCATAGCGAAGCGCTGGTGAAAAAGCTGGTCTGAGCAGAAAATGGGCGTATAATGCCCGCCCTGTTTGTGTTGTTTCTGAGACTTTCCTGATGGCGCTGTTAATTACCAAAAAATGCATCAACTGCGATATGTGCGAGCCGGAGTGCCCGAATGAGGCCATTTCGATGGGTGAGAGCATTTATGAGATTAACAGCGACCGCTGCACCGAGTGCGTGGGTCATTACGACACGCCAACCTGCCAGAAAGTGTGCCCGATCCCGAATACGATCCTGAAAGATCCGGCACACGTCGAGAGTGAAGAACAGCTGTGGGATAAATTCGTGCTGATGCACCACGCGGATAAAATTTAACCGCCCTCCTGGCTAGCTTTCGACAATCACCGTGGCGCAGGCGTAGTGGCGTTCATCAGCGAGAGTAACGTGAATAGCGCTTACTCCCATGCGTTCAGCTAAAAGGTTTGCTTCACCCCATAGCCGCAGCTTCGGCTTGCCCAGCTCGTCGTTGTAAACCTCGAACTGGTTAAACGCCAGCCCGTTACGGATCCCGGTTCCCAGCGCTTTCGCCGCCGCTTCCTTGACCGCAAAGCGTTTCGCCAGGAAACGCACCGGCTGCTGGTGCTGCTCCCAGATGCTCCATTCATGGTCGCTCAGCACCCGGCGGGCAAGGCGATCGCCGCTGCGGGCGATCACCGCTTCGATGCGGGCGATCTCGACGATGTCGGTACCCAACCCGAGAATGGCCATTAGCCGCGCGCTTCCAGCATCAGACGCTTCATTTCCGCCACCGCCTCTTTCAGGCCGCTCATCACCGCACGGCCAATAATCGCGTGACCGATATTCAGCTCATGCATTTCCGGCAGCGCAGCAATCGCTTTCACGTTGTGGTAGGTCAGACCGTGGCCGGCATTCACCTTCAGCCCGAGGCTGGCGGCGTAGGTGGCCGCTTTGGCAATACGTTCCAGCTCCCTGGCCTGCTCGGCGTCGGTTTTGGCATCGGCATAGCAGCCGGTGTGGATTTCGATATAGGGCGCGCCAACGTCCGCCGCCGCTTTGATCTGCGCTTCATCCGCATCGATAAACAGGGAGACCAGGATGCCGGCATCCGCCAGGCGTTGACAGGCATCGCGCATCTTGTCGCGCTGGCCGGCGACGTCCAGCCCGCCTTCGGTGGTCACTTCCTGACGCTTCTCCGGCACCAGGCAGCAGAAGTGCGGTTTGGTTTCGCAGGCGATCGTCAGCATCTCTTCAGTGACCGCCATTTCAAGATTCATGCGGGTGTGCAGCGTCTGGCGCAGGATACGCACATCGCGATCGGTAATATGGCGACGGTCTTCGCGCAGATGCACGGTAATGCCGTCGGCGCCGGCCTGTTCGGCAATGAAAGCCGCCTGAACCGGATCCGGGTAAGCAGTGCCGCGGGCGTTACGCAAGGTCGCGATATGGTCAATATTGACCCCTAACAATAATTCAGCCATGACAATCCTCGTTAATCATTATTCGTATTATCGGCTCGCGCCTTTCGCGCGGGCATAAACTGGCGAAACAACTCCCGGCTCTTGAGCGGTTTGCCGCCGAGATAGGGCTTCATGGCGATACGGGTAAAGCGCTTCGCGGCGCGCAGCGTATCAACATCAGGAAACTCGCGACTCGCCAATGCTTTCAAATGGTGCCCGGTAAACGTGTTGTTATCAATCACCAGGCTGGCAATAAAGCCTTTTTCTTCACGATAGCGGTAGGTCATGGTGTCGTCTACCGGCTCGCCGCTCCCGGCGCAGTGGAGAAAATCCACGCCATAGCCCAGGTGCCCGAGCAGCGCCAGCTCAAAACGCCGCAGCGCGGGCTCCGGCGAGCCGCTGGCCCCGGCGAGCGCCTGAATGCAGTGCAGGTAGTCGAAAAAGAGTTCGGAGAAGCGTGTTTCGTGCTCCAGCACGCGGGAGATAAGCTCGTTAACGTAGAGACCGCTGTAGAGGGTGATGCCGCTGAGCGGCAGCGCCAGCGAAACGGCTTCCGCGCTGCGCAGGGTTTTGACTTCGCCGCGCCCGCCGAAGCGAACCAACAAGGGGGTAAAGGGCTGTAAAGCGCCTTTGAGATTAGAGCGTTTGGAGCGTGCGCCCTTGGCAACCAGGCGCACGCGACCGGATTCTTCCGTGAAGACGTCCAGCATCAGGCTGGTTTCGCTCCACGGACGGCTATGCAGGACAAAGGCGCGCTGCCATCCATCCACGTTGCGTTAACTCAGAGGTCGTCAACGTAACCGAGACTGCGCAGGGCGCGCTCGTCATCGGCCCAGCCGGATTTCACTTTCACCCACAGCTCGAGGTGCACCGGCGCTTCAAACATCTCCTGCATGTCCTTACGCGCTTCGATACCGATGGTTTTAATTTTGGCGCCTTTGTTGCCAATCACCATCTTTTTCTGCCCTTCGCGCTCGACGAGGATCAGGCCGTTGATATCGTAACCGCCGCGCTCGTTGCTGACGAAACGTTCGATTTCCACGGTGACGGAGTACGGCAGCTCAGCGCCGAGGAAACGCATCAGTTTTTCACGGATGATTTCGGAGGCCATAAAGCGTTGTGAGCGATCGGTAATATAATCTTCCGGGAAGTGATGGATCGCTTCCGGCAGATGCTTACGCACGATCGCCGCGATGGTATCAACGTTGGTGCCGGTTTCCGCTGAGATCGGTACGATATCGAGGAAATTCATCTGGCTGGCGAGGAACTGCAGGTGCGGTAACAGATCCGCTTTTTCCTGCACGTTATCCACCTTGTTGACCGCGAGGATCACCGGCGCTTTCGCGTCGCGCAGCTTGTTGAGCACCATCTCGTCGTCCTGCGTCCAGCGAGTGCCTTCCACCACGAAGATGACCAGTTCCACGTCGCCAATCGAACTGCTGGCCGCTTTGTTCATTAAGCGGTTAATGGCACGCTTCTCTTCCATATGCAGGCCCGGAGTATCAACGTAAATCGCCTGATACGGCCCTTCGGTATGGATACCGACGATGCGGTGACGGGTGGTCTGCGCTTTACGGGAGGTGATCGAGATCTTCTGCCCAAGCAGCTTATTCAACAGCGTGGATTTGCCAACGTTTGGACGACCCACGATGGCGACAAACCCACAATAACTTTTTTCTTCGCTCATTCCAGCTCCAGCTTTTTCAGCGCCTGTTCGGCGGCAGCCTGCTCCGCCTTACGACGGCTGGAACCTGTGCCAACCACCGGTTCACTCAGGCCACTGACCTGGCAGTGGATAGTAAATTCCTGATCGTGCGCTTCGCCGCGAACCTGGACCACCAGGTAAGACGGCAGCGGCAGATGACGTCCCTGCAGATACTCCTGCAGACGCGTCTTCGGATCCTTTTGCTTATCGCCCGGACTGATTTCGTCCAGACGGGTCTGGTACCAGGAGAGGATTAAGCGTTCAACGTTCTGAATATCGCTGTCGAGGAAAACCCCGCCAATTAACGCTTCAACGGTATCCGCGAGAATCGATTCGCGACGGAAACCGCCGCTTTTCAGCTCTCCCGGCCCGAGGCGCAGACACTCGCCCAGCTCAAACTCGCGGGCGATCTCCGCCAGCGTGTTGCCGCGCACCAGCGTCGCGCGCATACGGCTCATATCGCCTTCATCTACACGAGGAAAGCGATGATACAGCGCATTCGCGATCACGAAACTTAAAATGGAGTCACCTAAAAATTCCAGGCGCTCATTATGTTTGCTGCTGGCACTGCGGTGAGTTAATGCCTGTTGCAACAGCTCCTGATGATGAAAAGTGTAGCCCAGCTTTCGTTGAAGCCGATTAATTACGATGGGGTTCATGCGTTACCAATAAATGAATGCGTCAAAGATGCAGCACACGAAACCGACCTGAGCATTCGCTTCAAACAGTAATTTGAAACAGACCAATACGCTTTCGTGTGCAGTGTCACCCGGCAGAGCGACAACCAAAAACTTCGGGGGGATATTCTATACGCAACGACACGGGATGTCGTTAGTTTGAATGGATTTAAATACTAAATAATTCACGCCGCTGCGATAACAGCAGCGACGTGAATTCAGCAGAGGAAATTAATGAATTCCACCAATGCGCGATAACCGCACGCCGGTCGGCCATTCACCTTCCTGCTTTTCAAAACTCATCCAGATAGCGGTTGCTTTTCCGACCAGGTTGGCTTCCGGCACAAAGCCCCAGTACCGGCTGTCGGCGCTGTTATCCCGGTTGTCGCCCATCATGAAGTACTGACCGGGCGGCACAATCCAGGTGGCCAGCGGCAGACCGGACTGATGGTAGTACATCCCAACCTGATCCTGGGCAATCGGCACCATCAGAATTCGGTGCGTCACGTCGCCCAATGTCTCCTGACGCTCGGTAAGACGAATGCCGTCGGCTTTGGTTTCGCCCTTCGGCAACTGCCAGAAACCGCTGCTCGCTTCGCCGCCGTTGCTGCGGGAGAAGGTCTGAACAAAATCGCTCGGCTCCACGTTGGAATAGGTCACCGGCAGCGCGTTGCCGCAGGCCTGTCCGGAACTGCAGCCCGGCTGAATAGTGACCTGTTTGGCAACCGGATCGTAGGTGACCTTATCACCCGGTAACCCCACCGCGCGCTTAATGTAGTCCAGACGCGGGTCTTCCGGATATTTAAACACCACGATGTCGCCGCGCTTCGGATGGCCGGTCTCGATCAGCGTTTTCTGGTAGATAGGATCTTTAATGCCGTAGGCAAATTTCTCCACCAGAATAAAATCGCCGATGAGCAGCGTTGGCATCATCGAACCTGAAGGGATCTGGAAAGGCTCATAAATAAATGAACGTACCACCAGAACGATCGCCAGCACCGGGAAAACCGATGCGCCGGTTTCCAGCCAGCCCGGTTTCGGGCCGACTTTCTTCAGCGTCTTCTTGTCCAGTTGCTCGCCGGTCGCTGCCTGAGCAGCGGCCTGACGTTCACGACGTTTCGGTGCAAAAATGAACTTGTCCAGGCACCATAAAACGCCCGTCACCAGGGTTGCAATCACCAGGATCAGGGCAAACATGTTCGCCATGCCAACTCCTTAGGGTTATTTGCCGTCTTTACCAACGTGCAGAATGGCGAGGAACGCTTCCTGCGGCAGCTCAACGTTACCGACCTGCTTCATACGCTTCTTACCTTCTTTCTGCTTCTGCAGCAGCTTTTTCTTACGGCTGACGTCGCCGCCGTAGCATTTCGCCAGGACGTTTTTACGCAGCTGTTTCACCGTAGAGCGCGCGATAATGTGGTTACCGATGGCCGCCTGAATCGCGATATCGAACTGCTGACGCGGAATCAGATCTTTCATTTTTTCCACCAGCTCGCGGCCGCGATACGGCGCGTTATCGTTGTGGGTGATCAGCGCCAGCGCATCGACGCGCTCACCGTTGATCAGCACATCGACGCGTACCATGTTCGACGCCTGGAAGCGTTTGAAGTTGTAGTCCAGCGACGCATAGCCGCGGGAGGTGGACTTCAGGCGGTCGAAGAAGTCGAGAACCACTTCCGCCATCGGAATTTCATAGGTCAGCGCCACCTGTTTACCGTGGTAAACCATGTTGGTCTGCACCCCACGCTTCTCGACACACAAGGTAATCACGTTGCCGAGGAACTCCTGCGGCAGCAGCATGTGACACTCGGCGATCGGCTCGCGCAGCTCCTGAATATTATTCAGCGGCGGCAGCTTGGACGGGCTGTCGACGTAGATAACTTCTTTGGAGGTGGTCTCTACTTCGTAGACTACCGTTGGCGCGGTGGTGATCAGGTCGAGATCGTATTCACGCTCCAGACGCTCCTGAATGATCTCCATGTGCAGCAGGCCGAGGAAGCCGCAGCGGAAGCCGAAGCCCAGCGCGGTAGAGCTTTCCGGCTCGTAGAACAGAGAGGCATCGTTAAGGCTCAGTTTGCCCAGCGCGTCGCGGAAAGCTTCATAATCATCGGAGCTCACCGGGAACAGGCCGGCATACACCTGCGGTTTCACCTTCTTAAAGCCAGGCAGCGCTTTGTCTGCCGGGTTGCGGGCGGCGGTCAGGGTATCGCCCACCGGCGCGCCGAGGATGTCTTTGATCGCGCAGACCAGCCAGCCTACCTCGCCGCATTTCAGCTCGGTACGGTCAACCTGTTTCGGGGTGAAGATGCCCAGACGATCAGCGTTATACACCTGGCCGGTGCTCATGACCTTGATCTTGTCGCCCTTACGCATGGTGCCGTTTTTAATCCGCACCAGCGACACCACGCCGAGGTAGTTATCGAACCAGGAGTCGATAATCAGCGCCTGCAGCGGCGCGTCCGGATCGCCTTCCGGCGGCGGGATATCGCGCACCAGACGCTCCAGCACGTCGGTCACGCCGACGCCGGTTTTCGCTGAGCAGCGCACCGCGTCGTGGGCGTCGATCCCGACGATATCTTCAATCTCGTCCGCTACGCGCTCAGGGTCGGCCGCAGGCAGGTCGATCTTGTTGAGTACCGGAACCACTTCGAGATCCATCTCCATGGCGGTGTAGCAGTTGGCCAGGGTCTGGGCTTCTACCCCCTGCCCGGCGTCTACCACCAGCAGCGCGCCTTCGCACGCGGCAAGAGAACGGGAAACTTCATAAGAGAAGTCCACGTGGCCCGGGGTGTCGATAAAGTTCAGCTGGTAGGTCTCACCGTCGCTGGCCTTATAGTCCAGGGTGACGCTCTGCGCCTTGATGGTGATCCCGCGTTCGCGCTCAAGATCCATGGAGTCCAGAACCTGGGCTTCCATTTCACGATCAGAAAGGCCACCGCAAATCTGGATGATACGGTCAGACAGCGTCGACTTACCGTGGTCGATGTGAGCGATGATCGAAAAGTTACGTATATTCTTCATATTTAGAGTTAATTATGCCTTACGAGTATCATGAGGCCGCTGTACTGTGCCTGACGTTTTTTAATCCGAAAACGCCGCATTCTACACTACATCCGCGAAACCAGGAAATGCTGTTAGATCCAGCATACCCGCAGAAATTGTGGCGTTGTAACAGGAAAGGTAAATAAAGATAAGGGCCAGTGAAATCACTGGCCCATGTCGGAGGAAGGCGTATCAACACGCAGCAGATCCGGCGGCAGTGCGACGTTCAAAATCACCGGCTGCCAGGACTGACGTGCCGCCAGTCGCGGCGACAGACCGCGCGCCACCAGGAAGCCGCCGACGCCGCCCAGCAGCGCGCCGCAAAGTGACGCAATATCGCTGGCAAACAGCACCTGAAAAATAGACGCCATTACAAACAGCCCCGCCAGCGGCGCCATATACACCAGCATCGCTGAGCCCAGCAGGCTGCTTTCAGCGATCCCCAGCTCCACTTTTTGCCCCGCGGCCAACGGCTGCTCGCAGGGCACGCTAATGGTATGGCTGGTCTGCGGCCCCAGCTTGTTTAGCACCCGGCTACCACAGCCGGCACGGGAGGCGCAGCTGCTGCAGGAGGCTTTAACGTCGCAGTGCACCTGCGCCACGCCGTTATGCCAGGAAACCACGGTAGCCCACTCTTTAATCATTGTACTGCCTTGAATTTAATACTGTCAGAGATACGCTTCGCCGTCTGCGGCGGCAGCTCGCCCACTACGGTTATCTCCGCGTTATCGCGCACCGTCGTGCTGACGGTGCGTCGGCCGGTGCGCAACAGCTGGTCGCTGCTGGCCGCCGTGGCGCGGTTGATATTGATCGAGAAGCTGAACAAGCCGTCGGAATAGAGACGTGATTCTACCGGACCGTCAAAGGTGGGAAGACGGCGCTGGCTGCTGGAAACCTCAGTCACGCCCTGCGGGAGCCACGTCGGCGCCCAGTTGAAGTTGGCTTTGTCGCCTCCTTCAGGCACCGACAGCTGCGGCGGCAAATTCGCTTTTGCCAGCGTCTCCATGCTGGCGCTGACGTTATCGCCAACGTTGAAGGAGACAACCCGGAACTGCTCCAGTGTTTCCCCGTCGCGGTCGAGCAAATCGACGCGCAGCGGCAGCTTAGTTTCAGCATCCAGCCAGGCGATAAAGCTGTAGCGCGTGCCGTCGCGAGCCACGACGCGGATCACGTCGCAGAGGCGGTCAGCGATACGGGTACGGCCCACGGAAATAAAATCATACGCCGCGGAGAGGCGTTTGAAATCGCTATAGACCAGCGATGGCAGCGAATCGACGATATAGTCGCCGTTCAGGGTGAACGGATCGAGACCGGGTTCAAAATAGCTGATTTCCGTGCCGCGCAGGACCACTTCCCGGCGCGGACCGTCCAGCTGCAGCAACTGCGCCAGCGGTTGGTTGTTCAGTCGCGCGTGACGATAGCGCAGCGACTCAACGCCTTGTTTGCTGATGCTAACAAAAGACAGCTCATAATTGAGAGACTGGCTGGCCAGGTTCATCTGCTGCAACAACGCCCCGGACGATGTATCAGCCGAGGCGTTGACAGAGAACAACAGGCTGCCTGCCATGAGCGACATGGCACACCAAAGTTGCTTCATTACTGCGATTGCGTTCCTAAAGTTTGATAGCCCGGTACCTGGACTGCGGCCTGCTGAGTCTGGGCCTGGCCAAACTGAAGCTGCTCAGCGTGCAGGCGGCGCTGCAGTTCGTAGTCCTGCAGCATGGCGTTAATTCGGCGGCGCTGTTCCTGGACCTGCGCCTGCTGGCCGCTTCCCGCTGACGCGTCAGCCGGCACGCCAAGACTTACCGGGCTTGCTTTACCCATCATGGGCAGCGTATTGAACACCGGCGCTTCTGGCTGCTGAGCGGAATCAGACTGACCATTATAGTGCTGGACGCCGACGATAACCGCAAGCGATACGCAGGCGGCAACGCCCATTTGAGTCAGGGAACTGGCCCACGGACGCACCTTGTTCCAGAACGGCATCTGCCGCCACTGATGCGGTGCGGGCTGAGATTCAGGAATAAGCGGCGCCGTCTGACGAACGGGCTCATTTTCAATGGCGGCCATCACCCGGGCGGAGATATCAAATTGCAGCACCTCAGCGGTATCGCCACGCAGCGTATCGCGGATAAGGTGATAACTCTCCCAGGTTTTTTGCATCTCAGAAGAACGACTCAGCTCGTTGAGCAGTTCGTTATCCAGCGTTTCACCATCCATTAAAGCCGAAAGTTTTTCTTTCTGCATGCCTGATACCCTTTTCCAGTATTCCGCTATCGTCAACGCCTGATAAGCGGTTGAACTTTATTATCAATAGCTTCTCGCGCCCGGAAGATACGCGAACGCACCGTCCCAACCGGACAATCCATGATAGCGGCTATCTCTTCATAGCTCAGGCCATCCAGCTCCCGTAACGTAATTGCCATGCGTAAATCTTCCGGGAGCGATTCAATGGTACGAAAAACTATTTGTCTCAGTTCTTCTGACAACATTAAGTTCTCAGGGTTCGAAATTTCTTTCAACGCCCCGCCGCTTTCGAAGTTTTCCGCCTCGTTGGCGTCAACATCGCTGGACGGCGGACGGCGCCCCTGAGCAACCAGATAATTCTTCGCCGTGTTGACAGCGATACGGTATAACCAGGTGTAAAAAGCGCTATCTCCCCGGAAAGAGTCCAGCGCACGCCATGCCTTAACGAACGATTCCTGAACAACGTCAGCGATATCGCCCGGCGGTACATAGCGGGAAACCAGGCTCGCGACCTTATGCTGATAGCGCACTACCAGCAAATTAAACGCTTTCTGATCTCCTTTCTGGACCCGTTCAACAAGGACCTGATCCGTTAACTGCTCGCTCATCCGAGGTAATGTCTCCCCAAACCCAATTCCCATGCGTCTTCAAAACACCACCCAAAATCTGCATTATGAGCAAGCTGACTGTTGGAGTGCATGAAAACAATAAAGTTCCGTTACGCTTTTTGTTTTTTGTCTGGCAACGGCGGCAGATCGTTATCAATCATTATATGCCCAGGTTGCTAAACGATAGGTAAGTCAATAAGAAAAAGCGCAGGCCCGTCTGAAGGGTATCGTAACACGCCGTTTATTTCACTATAAAATCCAATGCCATCAACCTTCCCCGCGTCTCATTTTCAGCGCGCAAGACGCCGTTTCCGTTCGCCTTTTGTTTAGCCGTCACAACAGCAGACAAAAAAATTGTACGATTCCTCACGGACCGGTGCTATTGTGAGCTAAATGTGTTTAGTAAATTAAACAAAGACAATGAATACCACTCCTGACTTCTCTTGTGATGTGTTGATTATCGGCAGCGGCGCTGCCGGTCTTTCCCTTGCCCTGCGCCTGGCTGAGCACAGTTCGGTGACCGTGCTGAGTAAAGGGCCGATCAGCGAAGGTTCGACGTTCTACGCCCAGGGTGGGATTGCCGCCGTCTTCGATGAGACGGACAGTATTGAATCCCATGTCGAAGATACCCTCATCGCCGGCGCGGGGCTCTGCGATCGTCATGCGGTCACCTTCGTCGCCAGCAACGCCCGATCATGCGTCCAGTGGCTTATCGATCAGGGAGTGCTGTTTGACACCCAGGTCCAGGCCAATGGCGAAGAGAGCTATCATCTCACGCGCGAAGGGGGGCACAGCCATCGGCGCATTCTTCACGCCGCCGACGCCACCGGCAAAGCGGTAGAGACGACGCTGGTCGATAAAGCGCTTGCCCATCCTAATATCCGCATCCTTGAGCGCAGCAATGCCGTCGATTTAATCGTATCGGATAAGATTGGCCTGCCGGGCACCCGCCGGGTGGTCGGGGCATGGATCTGGAATCGTAATAAAGAGCGGGTGGAAACCTGCAGCGCGAAAGCCGTAGTACTCGCTACCGGCGGGGCCGCGAAGGTTTATCAATATACCACTAACCCCGACGTCTCTTCCGGAGACGGGATTGCAATGGCCTGGCGGGCGGGATGTCGGGTGGCGAATCTGGAGTTTAACCAGTTCCACCCCACCGCGCTATATCACCCCCAGGCGCGTAATTTCCTGCTTACTGAAGCGCTGCGCGGCGAAGGCGCCCACCTTAAACGCCCGGATGGCACCCGCTTTATGCCGGACTTTGACGAGCGCGGCGAGCTGGCCCCGCGCGATATCGTCGCCCGCGCCATCGACCATGAAATGAAGCGCCTGGGCGTGGACTGCATGTTCCTTGATATCAGCCATAAACCCGAGGCGTTTGTTCGCCAGCATTTCCCGATGATTTATGAAAAGCTGCTCGGCCTGGGAATTGATTTAACCAAAGATCCGGTGCCGGTCGTCCCCGCCGCGCATTACACCTGCGGCGGCGTGATGGTGGATGATAATGGCCGCACCGACGTCGATGGTTTATACGCCATCGGCGAAGTCAGCTACACCGGGCTGCACGGCGCGAATCGTATGGCGTCGAACTCGTTGCTGGAGTGCCTGGTCTATGGCTGGTCCGCCGCGGAGGATATTACCCGGCGCCTGCCGCTCGCCCAGAAGGTCGCCACGCTGCCAGCTTGGGATGAAAGTCAGGTGGAGATCCCGGATGAACTGGTGGTTATCCAGCACAACTGGCACGAACTGCGCCTGCTGATGTGGGATTACGTGGGGATTGTGCGCACCACCCGCAGGCTGGAGCGCGCCCTGCGGCGCATTACCATGCTCCAACAGGAGCTGGATGAGTATTACGCCCGCTTCCGCGTCTCGAATAATTTGCTGGAACTGCGCAATCTGGTGCAGGTGGCGGAGCTTATCGTACGCTGCGCGATGTTGCGTAAGGAGAGCCGCGGTCTGCATTATACCCTCGACTATCCGCAGCCGCTGCCTGACAGCGGCCCGTCGATACTCTCGCCCCTGGCTCACATAAAGAGATAAAAGTCCTCGGTCAGAGCGGTAAAGCCTTCCGAATATTGCTGCTCTGGCCCGCGGATCGCCAGCCTGTCGCTGAAACACTCCCCTGCCGTCGGGGAGAAAGCCAGCAGCACCCGATGCGGCGGTCGCAGCTCGGTCTCCGCCACGTCAGTACGCAGTCGCAGATGCCAGCCCATCGCCCTTGCCCGTTCGATGAACGCATTACCAATATCCACCGGCAACACCACGCAAAAAAAACCTTCTTCGGTAATATGCTCTGCGGCACAGGTCAGCAGGGAGGCGTGATCGAGCGTCGTGGTGTACCGCGCCTGCTCTCGCTGCGAGGTCGCGCATGGCACGCCTTCGGCAAAAAAGGGCGGATTACTGATTATCAGTTCATAGCGTCGAGTTTGCGACGGCTGCCACTGATGAATATCGGCCTGCCAGACCTCAATCCGCGAAGCCCACGGCGACGCGAGGGCGTTTTCCCGCGCCTGAGCGGCGGCCTCTTCGTCCAGTTCTACCGCCTCGACATGCACATCATCTCCGGTACGCTGCGCGAGCATCAGCGCCAGCAGGCCGCTGCCCGCGCCAATATCCAGCACATGCTTCACTCCGGCAATCGGCGCCCAGGCGCCCAGCAAAATGCCGTCGGTACCCACCTTCATGGCGCAGCGATCGTGAGCGACAAAGAACCGTTTGAAGGTAAAACCATTGCGCGGCAGCGCAAACTTCGACTGAGACATCCTCAATAACCTTGCCGACAAAAACTCCTGAACCTAAGGCTATGCACAATACCGGAGAACAGATAGCCTTACAAACAGATGAACATTACGTCAGTAACGTCTATAATCGGCGGCCCACTCAGAGGTAGAACATGACTGTAACGACTTTTTCCGAACTTGAACTCGACGAAAACCTGCTGGAGGCCCTCCAGGATAAAGGTTTCACTCGCCCGACAGCCATTCAGGCCGCCGCTATTCCGCCTGCGCTCGATGGCCGTGACATTCTCGGTTCAGCGCCGACCGGCACCGGTAAAACGGCGGCGTATCTGCTGCCAGCGTTGCAGCACCTGCTCGATTTCCCGCGTAAGAAATCCGGCCCGCCGCGCATTCTTATCCTGACGCCGACCCGTGAGCTGGCGATGCAGGTAGCCGACCACGCCCGCGAGCTGGCGAAGCATACCCATCTGGACATCGCTACCATCACCGGCGGCGTGGCGTACATGAACCACGCGGAAGTGTTCAGCGAAAACCAGGACATCGTAGTCGCCACCACCGGTCGCCTGCTGCAATATATTAAAGAAGAGAATTTCGACTGCCGCGCCGTCGAGACCCTAATCCTCGATGAAGCCGACCGCATGCTGGATATGGGTTTTGCCCAGGATATCGAAACCATCGCCGGTGAAACTCGCTGGCGCAAGCAGACTATGCTGTTCTCAGCGACGCTGGAAGGCGATGCGATCAAAGACTTTGCTGAGCGTCTGCTGGAGGAGCCGGTTGAAGTTTCCGCCAATCCGTCAACCCGCGAGCGTAAGAAAATCCATCAGTGGTACTACCGCGCCGACGATATCGAACATAAAACCAAACTGCTGGTGAATCTGTTGCAACAGCCGGAAGCCACCCGCGCTATCGTGTTTGTGCGTAAGCGTGAGCGCGTGCATGAGCTGGCTAACTGGCTGCGTGAGGCCGGGATTAACACCTGCTGGCTGGAAGGCGAGATGGTGCAGGCCAAGCGAAACGAAGCTATCAAGCGCCTGACCGACGGCCGCGTCAACGTGCTGATCGCCACCGACGTCGCTGCCCGCGGTATCGATATTCCGGACGTCAGCCACGTCTTTAACTTCGATATGCCGCGTACCGCGGATACCTACCTGCACCGTATCGGTCGTACCGGCCGCGCCGGTAAAAAAGGGACCGCCATTTCTCTGGTCGAGGCTCATGACCACCTGCTGCTGGGTAAGATTGGTCGCTATATTGAAGAGCCGTTGAAAGCCAGAGTTATCGATGAACTGCGCCCGACGACCCGTGCGCCGAGCGAGAAGCTGACGGGTAAGCCATCGAAGAAAGTGCTGGCGAAGCGTGCGCAGAAGAAAAAAGATGAAAAAGAGAAACCGCGGGTGAAGAAGCGCCACCGCGATACGAAAAATATCGGTAAGCGCCGGAAGCCAAGCGCGGCCGGGACGCCATCAGCGTCCAGCGATGAGTAAAAAAAACGCCGGGATATCCCGGCGTTTTCACATCTGGCGTTAGCCTTACAGGCTTTCGGTAAAGGTACGGGCGATAACGTCGCGCTGCTGTTCCGGCGTCAGAGAGTTGAAGCGTACCGCGTAGCCGGAAACACGAATGGTCAGCTGCGGATATTTTTCCGGATGCTCAACCGCGTCCAGCAGGGTTTCGCGACGCAGCACGTTAACGTTCAGGTGCTGACCGCCTTCGACGCGCACTTCCGGTTTCACGTCCACCGGGATTTCACGGTATTCGATTTCACCCAGTTTGCTTACCGCAACCACATCATCTTCCGCAAAACCACCTTTGGCGCACAGGCAGCGCGCTTCGCCTTTTTCGCTATCCAGCAGCCAGAAAGAGTTGAGCAGGTCGTCGTTTGCCGCTTTAGTAATTTGGATACCAGTAATCATTTGATGCCTCCCAGGCAGTGTTTATTCGATTTTGGCCTCTTCGCGGCCAATTGGTAAAACCATTGTTGTATGAGTGTATATATATCAGCCGCACCCTCGGCATTCCTTGATATAAATCAATAAAAACCACTCACCCAACGTGGGTATAGGAGGTTTTTATTGTTTTACATCAAGTTACGCCATTGTGAGCTATAAATAATTTTGTAAATTTTCAATTTTTTTTGCATAAAAGCCGGCATCAGGCCGTGCCGATTTTGTTCTATAGAAAGAAGCCGTTAAGCTATAGCGATGACCCTTTTGCAGGAGAGCAAGATGACCACCCCTTTAACCTGGCATGACGTGCTGGCGGATGAAAAGCAACAACCCTATTTTCTCAATACTCTGAAGACCGTCGCCGAAGAGCGCCAGTCGGGGATCACCATCTATCCACCGCAAAAAGACGTCTTCAATGCGTTTCGCTTTACTGAACTGGGCGATGTCAAAGTCGTCATTCTCGGCCAGGACCCCTATCACGGCCCGGGTCAGGCCCATGGTCTGGCGTTCTCAGTTCGTCCGGGCGTCGCGATCCCGCCTTCGTTGCTGAATATGTATAAAGAGCTGGAGGCCACGGTCCCCGGCTTTACCCGCCCCACCCACGGTTATCTCGAAAGCTGGGCACGACAGGGCGTGCTGCTGCTGAATACGGTCCTGACCGTCCGCGCCGGACAGGCGCACTCGCATGCCAGTCTGGGCTGGGAGACCTTTACCGATAAGGTTATCGCTTTAATCAATGAGCATTGCGAGGGAGTAGTTTTTCTGCTGTGGGGCTCTCATGCGCAGAAGAAAGGCGCGATTATCGATCGTCAGCGCCACTGCGTGCTGAAGGCGCCGCATCCATCACCGCTCTCTGCGCATCGCGGCTTCTTTGGCTGCAATCATTTCGTGCAGACCAACCAGTGGCTGGTTGACCGCGGCGAAACGCCGATCGACTGGATGCCGGTCCTTCCCGCTGAAAGCGAGTGATTGACAGCCATAAAAAAAAGCCAGCATCAGCTGGCTTTTTTGCATTCAGGCAGGCGAATCACGCCTTGTTCTGACGCCACCATTCCGCCAGCAGGACGCCGGTCGCCACAGAGACGTTCAGGCTTTCGACATTACCGGTACCGTCGATGGCAACGCTGAGATCGGCGCTGGAAATCGCCGCATCGGACAGACCATCACGTTCCTGGCCTAACGCCAGCACCATTTTCTTCGGCAGCTCGGCTTTAAACAGCGGGGTACCATTATGGCTGGACGTTGAGACAATCGCGTAGCCCGCTTTGCGGAACTGATCGAGGGTATCGATAAAGCTGTCGCCAGTGATCGGTTCAACATGCTCCGCACCGCCCTCCGCCGTACGGATCGCCGCCCCAGACTCCAGCACGCCAGCATCCTGAACCACCACGCCCTTCACGCCAAAGTGCGCGCAGCTGCGCATGATCGCCCCGAGATTATGTGGGTTACCCACATCTTCCAGCGCCAGAACGCAATCTTCTTCCCCGGCCTTCGCGACCCATTGAGCAACAGAAGTGCCGTGGCGTTTTTTGATCAGGAAGCAGACGCCGCCGTGGTGCTCGGTGCCGGAGGCTTTCGCCAGCTCGGCTTCGTCCACCACGTGATAGGCCTTACGGTTGGCCGCCATCCAGCGCAGCGCCTCTTTAAAGCGCGGCGTCACGCTCTGAATAAACCAGGCGCGAACGATAGCTTCCGGACGGCTCTGGAACAGCGCCTGGCAGGCGTTTTCGCCATATACGCGGGTCTCTTCCGCACGCTGACGACGCAGCACTTCCGGATCGATAAAGCTCTTCCCGCTGATCCCGCCGTGATCTTCTTTTACCGGCGTCTCATCGCCAGGAGCGCGGGAAACGGTACGCCACGGAGACGCATCGTCGCGATGAAAATCATCGCGTTTGCGATCGTCACGCTTACGGTCGTCACGTTTGCGATCGTCGCCGCGGCTGTTTCGTTCGTCACGCGCAGGGCGGCTGCGGCCGTCAACACGAGATTTTCCTGGACGACCTCCCCCTTTCCCGGTACGTGGGTTATGGGTGCGTTTGTCAGAATCATCATCACTGCGGACATACATCACTTTGACCTTGCCGCTTTTATTTTTCAGTTCGTCGCTCATCAATTTTCTCCACCTGCGCTGCGCGAAGCGCGCAGATTACCCGATGTGCCATCGCTTCGCCATGATTTCGTTTAAAAGCCGGCCTCTATTGCACTCATCGAACAAAACGCATTGTCCTCAAATAACACTTCATCGATAATATGTAACATCACAGAAACATATCGGCCACGTGCCACGTTGCAACCCATAACCAGAGGTTAGTTATGAATACCGTTTGTGCCAGTTGTCAGGCTCTGAACCGCCTCCCGGACGATCGTAGCGCGGATGGCGCAAAGTGCGGACGCTGCGGTCACGATCTTTTTGACGGCGACGTCATCAACGCGACCGGGGCAACGCTGGATAAACTCTTGAAGGACGATCTGCCGGTCGTTGTCGATTTCTGGGCGCCATGGTGCGGACCCTGCCGTAGCTTCGCGCCGATCTTTGAAGACGTCGCGGAAGAGCGTAGCGGGAAGATGCGTTTTGTGAAAGTCAACACCGAAGCGGAACGTGAGCTTAGCGCCCGGTTTCGTATCCGCAGCATCCCGACCATTATGATGTTCAAAAATGGCGAAGTGATCGACATGCTCAATGGCGCAGTGCCAAAAGCGCCATTCGATAGCTGGCTTAACGAAGCCGGCCAACAATAACCCTTCCGGGGCACCGCTTGTGCCCCGTTTTCACCTCTGCGACAATAGCGTTTTTCACTATCGACTCCCATGACTGATAACGCTGTCCTTCGCCTGCGCGCCGAACGTCTCGCGCGAGCTACCCGCCCTTTCCTTGCGCGCGGCAATCGCATCCGCCGCTGCCAGCGCTGTCTGCTGCCGCTCAAGCAGTGCCTGTGCGCCACGTTAACCTCGGCGCAGGCCGCCAGCCGCTTCTGCCTGGTGATGTTTGATACGGAACCGATGAAGCCCAGCAACACTGGCCGGCTCATCGCCGATATTCTGCCAGATACCGAAGCGTTTCAGTGGTCGCGTACCGAACCGCCGCAGGCGCTGCTCGATCTGGTCGCCCATCCTGATTATCAGCCCATGGTCGTATTTCCGGCCTCCTATGCCGGGCCGGATCGCCAGGTCCTGAGCGCGCCGCCGTCCGGTAAACCGCCGCTGTTTATCATGCTCGACGGCACCTGGACCGAAGCGCGCAAAATGTTCCGTAAGAGTCCTTATCTCGACGCGCTGCCGATTATCTCCGTCGATCTGTCGCGCATCTCTGCCTACCATCTGCGCGAGGCGCACGCCGACGGACAATATTGTACCGCGGAAGTGGCCATCGCCCTGCTGGATCTGGCGGGCGATGCCCCGGCCGCCGCTGCGCTTGGCGAGCACTTCACCCGCTTCCGGACCCGCTATCTGGCGGGAAAAACCCAGCATAAGGGCAGTATCACAGCGGGCCAGGTGGAAAACGTTTAAAATCATTCGGTCACTGGGATGAAAGGAGACCGGTATGAGCCAACGAGGCCTGGAAGCGCTGCTGCGACCAAAGTCCATCGCCGTTATTGGCGCATCAATGAAGCCGCAGCGCGCTGGCTATCTCATGATGCGCAACCTGTTAGCCGGCGGCTTCAATGGCCCGGTGATGCCGGTCACCCCCGCCTGGAAGGCGGTTCTTGGGGTACTGGCATGGCCTACCATCGAGAGCCTGCCGTTTACCCCGGATCTGGCGGTGCTCTGTACTAACGCCAGGCGTAATCTCGAATTGCTCGAAGCCTTAGGGCAAAAAGGCTGCAAGACCTGCATCATCCTCTCTTCGCAGCCGGAACAGTACCCGGCGCTGCTCGAATGCGCCGCGCGCTATCAGATGCGTCTGCTCGGCCCCAACAGTCTCGGACTGCTGGCCCCATGGCAAGGGCTGAACGCCAGCTTTTCACCGGTGCCGATCCATCGCGGTAAACTGGCCTTTATCTCGCAGTCGGCCGCCGTCTCCAATACTATCCTTGACTGGGCGCAACAGCGCGAGATGGGTTTTTCCTACTTCATCGCCCTGGGTGATAGCCTGGATATTGATGTCGATGACCTGCTGGACTTTCTGGCCCGCGACAGCAAGACCAGCGCCATTTTGCTGTACCTCGAGCATCTCAGCGATGCGCGCCGCTTTGTCTCCGCCGCGCGCAGCGCCTCGCGAAACAAACCTATCCTGGTGATTAAAAGCGGCCGTAGTCCGGCGGCGCAGAAGCTATTGCACGCCAATTCCGGGATGGACCCGGCATGGGATGCGGCCATTCAGCGCGCTGGTCTGCTGCGGGTGCAGGATACCCATGAGCTGTTCTCTGCGGTGGAAACGCTCAGCCACATGCGCCCGCTGCGCGGTGAAAAACTGATGATCGTCAGCAACGGTGCGGCGCCGGCGGCGCTGGCGCTGGATGAGCTTTGGTTGCGAAACGGTAAGCTGGCGACTCTCAGCGAGGAGACGCGCGACGCCCTGCGTCAGGCGTTGCCGGTTGGCGTGGAGATCGCCAACCCGCTGGATCTACGCGATGACGCCAGTAGCGAACACTATCAGCGGGCGGTGAATGTTTTGCTCAACAGTCAGGATTATGACGCGCTGCTGGTGATCCACTCTCCCAGCGCCGCCGCGCCGGGCACCGAGAGTGCCCTGGCCCTGATTGACGCTCTGAAGCATCACCCGCGCGGTAAATATGTCACCGTGCTGACCAACTGGTGCGGCGAATTTTCCTCTCAGGAAGCGCGACGTTTATTCAGCGATGCCGGCCTCCCTACCTACCGTACGCCGGAGGGCACGATCACCGCTTTTATGCATATGGTGGAATACCGTCGCAACCAGAAACAACTGCGCGAGACGCCGGTGCTACCAGACTCCTTAACCGCCAATACCAGCGAGGCGCATGCTCTGCTGCAGCAAGCGATAGAAGACGGCGCCACCACGCTGGATACTCACGAGGTCAGCCCGGTGCTTCGGGCCTATGGCATCCACACGCTGCCAACCTGGATTGCCGCTGACAGCGCGGAAGCGGTGCATATCGCTGAGCAGATAGGCTATCCGGTTGCGCTGAAGCTGCGTTCTCCGGATATCCCGCACAAATCAGAAGTACAGGGGGTCATGCTCTATTTGCGTACCGCCGCCGAGGTGCAGCAGGCTGCAGATGCGATGATCGATCGCGTCAAACTGGCCTGGCCCCAGGCGCGCATCCATGGATTGCTGGTGCAAAGCATGGCCAATCGCGCTGGCGCCCAGGAGCTAAGAGTAGTGGTTGAGCACGATCCCGTCTTCGGCCCGTTGATTATGCTGGGCGAGGGCGGCGTGGAGTGGCGGGCCGAGGACCAGGCCGCCGTGGCGCTGCCGCCGCTGAATATGAACCTGGCGCGTTATCTGGTGATCCAGGCGATCAAAAATAAGAAGATCCGCGGCCGCAGCGCCTTGCGCCCGCTGGATATCGCTGGCTTAAGCCAGCTGCTGGTTCAGGTCTCGAACCTGATCGTCGACTGCCCGGAGATCCAGCGCCTGGATATTCATCCCCTGCTCGCCTCCGGCAACGAGTTTACGGCGCTGGACGTTACCCTGGGGCTTGCTCCCTTCAGCGGCGACAGTGAAAGCCGTCTCGCTATTCGTCCCTATCCGCACCAACTGGAGGAGTGGGTGGTGATGAAAAATGGCGATCGCTGTCTGTTCCGGCCGATCCTCCCGGAAGATGAGCCACAGTTGCTCGCATTTATCGCCCAGGTCACCAAAGAAGATCTCTATTATCGCTATTTTAGTGAGATCAACGAATTTACCCATGACGACTTAGCCAATATGACCCAGATCGACTACGATCGAGAAATGGCGTTCGTTGCCGTCAGGACCAGCGCAGAGAAGAGCGAGATCCTCGGCGTGACGCGGGCGATCTCCGATCCCGATAATATTGACGCCGAGTTTGCCGTTCTGGTCCGTTCAGATTTAAAAGGGTTAGGCCTGGGGCGAAGGTTGCTGGAAAAGCTGATCGCCTATACGCAAAGCCATGGCCTGCAGCGCCTTAATGGTATTACGATGCCAAATAACCGAGGCATGATAGGCCTCGCCAGAAAGCTGGGATTCACCGTCGATATTCAGCTGGAAGATGGGATTGTCAGCCTGTCGCTGCCCCTGAATCAGGGATAATCGCGCGACGCTGACCGCAATTGTTGACCACATTAGCGGGTAGTAATGGTATTATTGCCCGCTTACGTCGTCTGCATGGTACAGAAGACCCTTCAATAAACAGAGAAGAAACGCACTGTGATGTTGTCAAAATTTAAGCGTAATAAACATCAACAACACCTTGCCCAACTCCCTAAGCTTTCTCAGTCAGTTGATGATGTAGAGTTCTTTTACGCCCCTGCGGAATTCAGGGAAGCGTTACTGACCCGGATTGCCCACGCCACTCAGCGTATATGCATTATTGCGCTCTATCTGGAGCAAGATGATGGCGGAAAAGGAATTTTGCAGGCCCTTTATGACGCCAAACGCCAGCGTCCGGAACTGGATGTCCGCGTTCTGGTGGACTGGCACCGCGCTCAGCGTGGCCGTATCGGCGCCGCCGCCTCTAATACCAATGCCGACTGGTATTGTCGGATGGCCAATGAAAATCCAGGGGTAGATATCCCCGTTTACGGCGTGCCGATTAACACTCGGGAGGCGCTCGGCGTTCTCCATTTCAAAGGCTTTATTATTGATGACTGCGTCCTCTACAGCGGCGCCAGCCTGAATGATGTTTATCTGCATCAGCATGATAAGTATCGCTATGATCGCTATCAGTGCATCCGTAACGGCAAAATGGCGGACATCATGTTCGACTGGGTCGACAACAATCTGGTTCAGGGGCGCGGCGTTAACCGTCTCGACAGACCGGATCGGCCAAAAAGCCCGGAAATCAAAAACGACATTCGCCAGTACCGTCAGGAGCTCCGCGACCGCAGCTACCATTTTGTCGGCACCGCTGGTGACGAAGAACTCTCCGTCACCCCGCTGGTAGGCCTGGGTAAATCGAGCCTGCTGAATAAAACCATCTTTCACCTGATGCCCTGTGCCGAACACAAGCTGACGATCTGCACCCCCTACTTCAACCTCCCTGCCGTACTGGTAAGAAATATCATCCAGCTGCTGCGCGACGGAAAACAGGTGGAGATTATTGTCGGCGATAAAACGGCTAACGATTTCTACATTCCTGAAGATCAGCCGTTTAAAATCATCGGCGCCCTTCCCTATCTGTATGAGATCAACCTGCGGCGTTTCCTCAGCCGGCTGCAGTATTATGTCAATACCGATCAGCTGATCGTCCGCCTGTGGAAGGATGATGATAACAGCTACCACCTGAAAGGCATGTGGGTTGACGATGAGTGGATGCTGCTCACTGGCAACAACCTGAACCCGCGCGCCTGGCGGCTCGATCTGGAAAACGCCATTCTGATCCACGATCCAAAGCGGCAGTTGGGGGCCATGCGGGAGAAAGAGCTGAAGCTCATCCGCACCCACACCACGGTAGTGAAACATTATCGGGATCTGCAAAGTATCGCCGACTATCCGGTGAAAGTGCGAAAACTGATCCGCCGCCTGCGGCGGATCCGCATTGACCGGCTGATCAGCCGTATTCTCTGACTATCAGCCCCGCCTCGACGGGGCTTTTTTCTGGAAGCGCTATGCGTACGATAATAGTGATTGCTTCGCTGCTGTTAACCGGCTGCAGCCACATGGCAAATGATGCATGGTCCGGTCAGGACAAAGCCCAGCATTTTCTGGCCTCAGCGATGCTCTCTGCCGCTGGCAATGAATATGCGCAACATCAGGGTTACAGCCGGGACCGCAGCGCCGCTATCGGCCTGATGTTTTCCGTCAGCCTTGGCGCCTCAAAAGAGCTTTGGGACAGCCGCCCGGCTGGGAGCGGCTGGAGCTGGAAGGATTTTACCTGGGATGTCGCCGGCGCGACCACCGGCTACGCTGTATGGCAGTTGGCTCATCAGTAAGCGTTACAGACGCAACCCCTTCCCTTTGCGATGCAACATCAGGGAGACAAGGAAGGCAATGGCGGCCATCACCGTCACATACCAGTAGAACGCGTGCTCTATCCCTGCCGACTTAAGCGACAGCGCGACGTACTCCGCAGAGCCGCCGAACAATGCGTTCGCGACGGCATAGGACAACCCGACCCCAAGCGCGCGAACCTGAGCCGGGAACATCTCTGCTTTCAGGATGCCGCTGATCGAGGTATAGAAACTGACAATCAGTAAGGCGCAGATCACCAGGCCGAAGGCGGCATAGGGTGAGCTCACTTTTTGCAAGGCGCTGAGAATAGGCACGGTAAATAACGTCGCCAGCACGCCAAAGCACAGCATGGAGGTCCGGCGGCCAACTTTATCCGAGAAGGCGCCGAATAGCGGCTGAACCAGCATATAAACGAACAGCGCCGCGGTCATGATCACGCTGGCGGTGCTGGCCGTCATGCCCGCCGTGTTGACCAGATACTTTTGCATATAGGTGGTGAAGGTGTAGAAGGTCAGCGATCCGGCGGCGGTAAAGCCTAACACCATCGCAAAGGCCCGGCGATTGCGCCACAACCCTTTAAATGAGCCAGCCTCTTTCAGCGCCCGGGTCTCCTGCTTCGAGGTTTCGTCCAGCTGGCGACGCAGCCACAGCGCGACGATAGCCAGTACCGCCCCGAGGGCAAAAGGAATACGCCATCCCCAGGCATGGAGATCTTCATCGCTAAGCACCTGCTGGAGCGCCACAACCACTAATACAGCCAGCAGTTGACCACCAATCAGCGTAACGTACTGGAAGGAGGCATAGAAGCCTTTCTTTCCCTCCACCGCGACTTCACTCATATAGGTCGCACTGGTGCCGTATTCTCCGCCAACAGACAGCCCCTGGAACAGACGCGCCAGCAGCAGCAGCGCCGGGGCCCAGGTGCCGATCACCGCATAACCCGGCAGACAGGCAATCACCAGTGAGCCAAAGCACATCATGCAGACCGAGATAAGCATGGACGTTTTACGTCCCCGGCGGTCAGCGATCCGACCAAACAGCCATCCACCGATAGGACGCATCAGAAATCCGGCGGCAAATACGCCTGCCGTTTGCAGCAGTTGGGTGGTGGTATTTCCGGATGGAAAGAAGATGTGCGCGAAATAGAGCGAGCAGAATGAGTAAACGTAAAAATCAAACCATTCAACCAGATTCCCCGAGGAAGCGCCAACAATTGCCCAAATACGACGACGGGTATCGGCCAGTTCCGGCGCGCCCCGTTCGGTAATGCTACTTTCTGTCATTGTTATATTGCTCCAGCAAAGACTGCAATCTGTCTTGTCGGGCGTACCACGTCACGCAGACAAATTAATTAGTAAACTAAATGTTATATAATTGTTATATTTTTATATGTGATTGGATTCACATTTTTTTTCGCAAGCACGGTTTTCGCGATCATCGCCAGCGCAGGGGCAGGGAAAAAGTGGATTATGGCGAAGGGATTGCCATGACGGGGTTTTATTTTGCGTTGAAAGGAGATAATGGAGCGAACATGGCGTAATTTTCGCCGGAGGCGGTGCTGCGCACTTTGTCCGGGCTACGCTTTTGTAGCCCCGGTAAGCGCAGCGCCACCGGGGGAGATATACCCCACACAGCAAAAAACCCCGCACCTTTCGGG
>NZ_JAGRRB010000021.1:29172-50059 GCF_018223925.1 Klebsiella sp. 10 | reverse complement strand
AACGTCAGCTTTGGCCAGCTGCAGTCGGCCGTCGGGGCTGGCCTGCAGCTGCGTCTGTTCGGCAAGCCGGAGATTGACGGTACCCGCCGCCTGGGGGTAACCCTCGCCGTCGCCGATTCGGTTGAGGAGGCCGTGGCGCGCGCTAAAGCCGCCGCCGCGGCGGTCATCGTCGAAGGGTAAAGACAAAAAACCCGGTCGCGTTGCCGCAGACCGGGTTGTTGACCTGGAGGCGTGGTTTATTTCGCGCCTTCCACCGCTTCTCGCGCGAGGGTGGTGATGCGATCGTAGTCGCCGGCTTCGAGGGCGTCGGCTGGCACCAGCCAGGAACCGCCGATGCACAGTACGCTGTTCAGCGCCAGGTAGTCACGGTAGTTGGCCGGAGAGATACCGCCGGTCGGGCAGAAACGAATGTGGCCGAACGGACCCGCAATCGCCTGCAAGGCTTTCACGCCGCCGTTGGCTTCCGCCGGGAAGAATTTAAACTCTTTCAGGCCATACTGCATACCCAGCATCAGCTCAGATACCGTGCTGATCCCCGGGATCAGCGGGATGGTGCCGTCTTCGGTCGCCGCTTTCAGCAGGGATTCGGTAAGACCCGGGCTGATAGCGAACTGCGCGCCGGCTTCCGTTACCGCTTTCAACTGCTCAACGTTGGTAACCGTGCCCGCGCCGACAATCGCGTCCGGAACTTCTTTGGCAATCGCGCGGATCGCCTCCAGGGCGCACTCGGTGCGCAGGGTAACTTCCAGCACGCGAACGCCGCCCGCCACCAGCGCTTTCGCCATCGGTACCGCGTGTTCCAGCTTTTTCACTACGATAACCGGGACAACCGGACCGGAGGTGAGGATTGCTTCTGCTGTTGTTTTCCAGTTTTTCATCAGGATTTTCTCTCGCCAGATCTAGAAATTAAATCGTCTTAAAAAGTGATGCAGGTTGCGCCCTGCTCCGCGCCAGAGAGCTTCTCACGCAGCGCCCCAAACATCTCCCGACCGGTTCCCACGCGCGACGCGCTGAGGTCAGGGATATGCGGCTGACGCGCCGCCAGTTCGGCCTCATCCACCAGCAGCGTCAGTTCCCCCGTCTGTCCGTTGACGCGAATAAGATCGCCATCGCGCACTTTCGCCAGCAAGCCGCCATCATACGCTTCAGGCGTGACGTGAATGGCTGACGGGACTTTACCGGAGGCGCCAGAGAGTCGGCCATCGGTCACCAGCGCTATTTTGAAACGGCGGTCCAATAATACACCAAGTGGCGGCATAAGTTTATGTAATTCTGGCATCCCGTTCGCTTTTGGCCCCTGATGACGGACCACCACCACGCAGTCTTTGTCCAGCAGCCCCGCTTCAAAGGCCGGCAACACGTCGTGCTGGCTCTCAAATACCACCGCCGGCGCTTCAATCACCTGGTTCTCCACCGGGACCGCCGAAGTTTTCATCACCGCGCGTCCCAGGTTGCCGCTCAGCACCTTGGTGCCGCCGTGGCGGGAGAATGGTTTTTCAAAGGTCGCGATGACCTGGTCGTCCAATGGCGCTGTCGCCCCTTCGCGCCAGTCCAGCTCGCCGTTATTCAGCCATGGCTCCAGGGTGTAGCGCGACAGGCCAAAGCCGGCCACGGTGTGAACATCCTCATGCAGCAGGCCGCCTTTCAGCAGCTCGCGCACCAGTACCGGAACGCCGCCTGCCGCCTGGAAGTGGTTGATATCCGCCGGGCCGTTGGGATAGAGGCGCGCCAGCAGCGGCACCACGTCTGACAGGTCGGAGAAATCGTCCCAGTTAATGATAATTCCCGCCGCGCGGGCCATCGCCACCAGGTGCATAGTGTGGTTGGTGGAGCCACCGGTCGCCAGCAGCGCCACGATGCCGTTGACCACCACTTTTTCGTCAAACATTTTGCCCAGCGGCATCCACTCATTGCCGTTGCCGGTCATGCGGGTGACCTGGCGCGCGGCGGCGGCGGTCAGTGCTTCCCGCAGCGGAGCATCCGGATGGACAAAGGACGAGCCCGGCAGCTGCATGCCCATAAATTCGACCACCATCTGGTTGGTGTTCGCCGTTCCGTAGAAAGTACAGGTCCCCGGCGCGTGATAAGAGGCGGCTTCGGACTCCAGGAGCGCCATACGGTCAACTTTCCCTTCTGCATACAGCTGGCGAATGCGAACCTTCTCTTTATTCGGCAGGCCGCTGGCCATCGGACCGGAGGGAATAAAGACCGACGGCAGATGGCCAAATGAGAGCGCCGCCATGGTCAGACCGGGAACAATTTTATCGCAGACCCCGAGATACAGGGCCCCGTCGAACATGTTATGCGACAGGCCGATGGCGGCGGACATAGCGATCACCTCGCGGCTCAGGAGTGAAAGCTCCATCCCGTCCTGCCCCTGCGTTACGCCGTCGCACATCGCCGGCACGCCGCCGGCGACCTGGCCGACCGCATTGGCGCTGTGCAGCGCTTTGCGGATGATCTCCGGGTAGTGTTCATAGGGCTGGTGAGCGGACAACATGTCGTTGTAGGAGGTGATGATGGCAATGTTGTTGCGCAACATGCTCTTCAGGGAGGCTTTGTCGTCAGCCTGGCAGGCCGCGAATCCGTGAGCCAGATTGCCGCAGGCCAGTTGCGCACGATGCACGGTGTCGGTTTTGGCCTGGTTAATCCTTGCGAGGTAAGCCGCGCGGGTGTCACGCGACCGTTCGATAATGCGATTTGTTACCCGTAACATTGTCGAATTCATAAAGGCTCCTCAAATTTTTATCTGTCCGGCCGCTGCGTGATGACGTGTTGACGTGGTAAAGGCCACAAACACCAGCGCTCAGGGGCAAAATGTCTGCAGGCAGTGTAATAAAAAAAGCCCCGTGGGTGAATCCTCACGGGGCTTAAAAGATTAAAAAGCGTGCGACTTTCTGCGTCAGATCATGTTACCGGTAAAATAACCCTGACGGATTAGCCTCCAGCCTTACTCGAACTCGTTCCATGAACGACCGTCGCGAGTGATCATGGCCACCGACGCAACCGGTCCCCAGGTCCCGGCCTGATACGGTTTCGGCGCATCGCGGTCGGCTGCCCAGGCTTCGGTAATGGAGTCAACCCATTTCCACGCCTCTTCTACTTCGTCGCGGCGAACGAACAGCGCCTGGATGCCACGCATGGTCTCCAGCAGCAGACGTTCATAGGCATCGGCCAGATGCGTCTGGTTGAAGGTTTCGGAGTAGCTCAGATCCAGTTTAGTGATCTGCAGGTTATGTTTATGATCGAGGCCCGGCACTTTGTTCAGTACCTGGATATCTACCCCTTCGTCCGGCTGCAGGCGAATGGTCAGCTTGTTCTGCGGCAGCTCCTGCCAGGTCTCTTTAAACAGATTCAGTTCCGGGGTTTTGAAGTAAACCACTACCTCTGAGCATTTGGTCGGCAGACGTTTGCCGGTGCGCAGATAGAACGGTACGCCAGCCCAGCGCCAGTTATCGATATCGACGCGGATCGCCACGAAGGTTTCGGTGTTGCTGGTCTTGTTGGCCCCCTCCTCTTCGAGATAGCCAGGCACTTTTTTGCCCTGGGCAAAGCCGGCGGTATACTGGCCACGAACGGTTTTCTCGCGCACGTTGGAGCGGTCAATACGGCGCAGGGATTTCAGCACCTTGACCTTTTCATCACGGATGCTGTCGGCGCTGAGATCGGACGGCGGCGACATGGCAATCATGCACAGGATCTGCAGCAGGTGGTTCTGGATCATGTCGCGCATCTGCCCGGCCTGGTCGAAGTAACCCCAGCGCCCTTCAATACCCACCTCTTCCGCGACGGTGATTTCGACGTGATCGATGGTGCGGCAGTCCCAGTTATTGACGAACAGGGAGTTGGCGAAGCGCAGCGCCAGCAGGTTGAGGACCGTCTCTTTACCGAGATAGTGGTCGATACGGTAGACCTGACACTCTTCAAAAAACTCGCCGACCTGGTCGTTGATTTCACGGGAGGTTTCCAGCGAGGTGCCGAGCGGTTTTTCCATGACCACGCGCGCAGGCTTGGCATTAAGCTTCGCTTCGCCCAGCCCTTTACAGATCGCGCCAAAGGTGCTCGGCGGCATAGCGAAATAGTTGATGGTGACACGGTTCTTTTGATCCAGCATCTCACCCAGGCGGGTGAAGCCGCTGGTGTCATTGACGTCAAGATTACAGAACTCCAGGCGTCCGCTCAGGGTATCCCACAAACCTTCATCAATTTTTTCCTTCATGAAGGTTTCCAGCGCTTCGCGCACGACTTTGGTATAAGCCGCTTTATCCCAGTCGGCACGGCCGACGCCAATGATTCTGGTGTCAGCGTGGATCTGGCCCGCCTTTTCAAGCTGATACAGGGAAGGCAACAATTTACGCCGCGCCAGGTCGCCCTTCGCGCCGAAAATGACCAGGTCGCATGCCTGGGCCGTTTGCGTTACCGCCATGTCATTCTCCTCAGTTGATAGTCTGGTGCTTTTGCCAGGCTATATTTGTAATTTTCTTACACTGCACTGTACTGTGTTTACGTATTTCCCGAAAGCCTTCCCCTTCGTTTGCGGCGGTAAAACCGCACAGGGTGAAAACATTCGGCGATGATTTGGGCATTCGGCCGTTATTGTTCGTTGTTTGTACCTGGTTCAGGTCAGTAAAATACGACCCTGATCATGTAATGAAAAAAAACAACATCATTTCACGTCATTCCTCACCGCTTGCGCTTGCGGAGGGGTATATTCTTGCTAAAACGCCCAATGATTTCACCCATTAATGAAATCGTTTCCATTGATGAGCGCCCTGTTACTAATGAACATGCTGGAAAAAATCCAGTCCCGACTGGAACACCTTAGCAAATCTGAACGCAAAGTGGCGGAAGTGATCCTCGCCACCCCCGAGCAGGCCATTCATTCGAGCATCGCCGCCCTCGCCCTTGAGGCCGGGGTTAGCGAACCGACCGTCAATCGCTTCTGCCGTAGTCTCGAAACCCGCGGATTCCCTGACTTCAAACTGCATCTGGCCCAGAGCCTTGCGCACGGCACGCTCTATGTTAACCGGAATGTCGATGAAGACGACAGCGTTGAGTCATACACGGGAAAAATATTCGAATCGGCCATGGCGAGTTTAGATCAGGTGCGCCATTCTCTCGACATGTCGGCGGTAAATCGCGCGGTGGATCTGCTGACTCAGGCCAAAAAAATCGCCTTTTTCGGCCTCGGCTCCTCAGCGGCGGTCGCTCACGACGCGATGAACAAATTTTTCCGCTTTAACGTGCCGGTCATCTATTCCGACGACATTGTCCTGCAACGGATGAGCTGTATGAATTGCGATGACGATGATGTGGTGGTGATTATCTCGCATACCGGAAGAACCAAGAGCCTGGTGGAGCTGGCGCAGCTGGCTCGTGAAAACGATGCCATGGTGATCGCGCTCACCTCCGCCGGTACGCCGCTAGCCAGGGAAGCCACGCTCGCCATTACCCTTGATGTGCCGGAAGATACCGACATCTATATGCCGATGGTCTCCCGTTTGGCCCAGTTGACCGTCATTGACGTGTTGGCGACTGGCTTTACCTTGCGTCGGGGGGCAAAATTCAGAGATAACTTGAAGAGGGTCAAGGAAGCGCTGAAGGAATCGCGTTTTGATAAAGAACCATTCGTACCCAGTGATAATCAATAAAAGTTGATAACAAGCAGTACCCCATTACACCTTCGATAACGATCCGGCTGTGCGACGTTGCAGGCTGGCGCTACCGAATCCATGTTCACGCAACACCAAAGTTGTATCAGTCAACGGAGTATTACATGTCCAGAAGGCTTCGCAGAACCAAAATCGTTACTACCTTAGGCCCGGCAACTGACCGCGATAACAACCTGGAAAAGGTTATCGCCGCGGGCGCAAACGTAGTACGTATGAACTTCTCTCACGGCACCCCGGAAGATCATCAGCTCCGTGCCGACAAAGTGCGTGAGATTGCGGCAAAACTGGGCCGTCATGTGGCCATCCTCGGCGACCTCCAGGGACCAAAAATTCGCGTATCGACCTTCAAAGAAGGCAAAATTTTCCTCAACGTCGGCGATAAATTCCTGCTCGACGCAAACCTTGGCAAAGGCGAAGGCGACAAAGAGAAAGTCGGGATCGACTATAAAGGCCTGCCGGCGGACGTCGTGCCGGGCGATATCTTATTGCTCGACGATGGTCGCGTGCAGCTGAAAGTCCTCGAAGTTCAGGGGATGAAAGTGTTCACTGAAGTGACCGTCGGCGGCCCGTTGTCCAACAACAAAGGGATCAACAAGCTGGGCGGCGGCCTGTCTGCCGAAGCGCTGACCGACAAAGATAAAGCTGATATCGTCACCGCCGCTAAAATCGGCGTCGACTACCTGGCCGTCTCTTTCCCGCGCTGCGGCGAAGACCTGAACTACGCCCGTCGCCTGGCGCGCGATGCCGGCTGCGATGCGAAAATCGTCGCCAAAGTTGAGCGTGCCGAAGCGGTTTGCGATCAGGATGCGATGGACGACGTGATCCTCGCCTCCGATGTGGTAATGGTTGCCCGTGGCGACCTCGGCGTCGAGATCGGCGATCCTGAGCTGGTGGGCATCCAGAAAGCGCTGATCCGTCGTGCCCGTCAGCTGAACCGTTCCGTCATCACCGCCACCCAGATGATGGAGTCAATGATCACCAACCCGATGCCGACTCGCGCGGAAGTGATGGACGTGGCCAACGCCGTGCTGGATGGTACCGATGCGGTGATGCTCTCCGCGGAGACCGCCGCCGGTCAGTATCCTTCGGAAACCGTGGCCGCGATGGCGCGCGTGTGTCTGGGCGCGGAAAAAATCCCTAGCCTCAACGTCTCCAAACACCGTCTGGACGTCCAGTTCGACAACGTGGAAGAAGCGATTGCCATGTCGGCGATGTATGCCGCCAACCACCTGAAAGGCATCACCGCCATCATCACCATGACCGAATCGGGCCGTACCGCGCTGATGACTTCGCGCATTAGCTCCGGTCTGCCGATTTTCGCCCTCTCCCGCCACGAGCGCACCCTGAACCTGACCGCCCTCTACCGCGGGGTGACGCCGGTGTTCTTCGACAGCCAGAATGACGGGGTGGCCGCCGCGCACGACGCCGTCAATCTGCTGCGGGACAAAGGCTATCTGGTCTCCGGCGACCTCGTGGTCGTTACCCAGGGTGACGTGATGAGCACCATCGGCAGCACCAACACCACCCGTATCCTCACCGTCGAGTAAGCACGGTAGAGATAAAAAAGCCTCCTGACGGAGGCTTTTTTTATTTCTTTTTCGGGAACAGCTCTTTGCGTTTATAGGGCTCGATTTCACCCGGCTTGCGCGTTTTCAGCAGCTTCAGGATCCAGGTATACTGCTCGGTGTGCGGCTTAACAAACACTTCCACTTCTTCGTTCATCCGCCGGGCGATGGTCGTATCGTCAGCGTCCAGCAGATCGTCCATCGGCGGGCGCACCAGCACCGTCAGGCGGTGCGTCTTGCCATCGTAGACCGGGAACAGCGGTACGACGCGGGCGCGGCACACTTTCATTAAGCGGCCAATCGCCGGCAGCGTGGCCTTGTAGGTAGCAAAGAAATCCACAAACTCGCTGTGTTCGGCGCCGTGATCCTGATCGGGCAGATAGTAGCCCCAGTAGCCCTGGCGCACCGACTGAATAAACGGTTTGATCCCATCGTTGCGCGCGTGCATACGCCCGCCAAAACGACGACGCACGGTATTCCACACGTAATCGAACACCGGGTTACCCTGGTTATGGAACATCGCCGCCATCTTCTGCCCGCCGGAGGCCATCAGCATCGCCGGGATATCCACACCCCATGCATGCGGAACGAGAAAAATAACCTTCTCATTATTGCGCTGCATCTCGTCGATGATCGCTTTCCCCTGCCAGTCGACGCGGGCAAGGATTTTCTGCGGATCGCGCAGGCCCAGCTCGGCCATCATCACCATCGCCTGCGGCGCCGAGGCATACATGGCGTCGATGATCGCTTCCCGCTCGTACTCGCTTTTTTCCGGGAAGCAGTACAGCAAATTAATCTGCGCCCGGCGGCGCGAGCTTTTCGCCAGACGCCCTACCAGACGACCGAGTTTGCCGAGGAGCGGATCGCGAAAGGATGGCGGCGTCAGCGCAATACCGGCGAAGGCAAAGACCCCCAGCCAGGCGCCCCAGTAGCGCGGCAGTAAAAAGGATTTTTCAAACTTAGGGATAAACTCAATATTATTTTTTTTCGTTTCCATGCCCAATCCGCAGATCGACTGCTTAATCAAGATAATGGGATAGTGTAGCGAGACGTCGGGTATCCTACAAAAGAAAAAGCCGGCGCCCTGGGGCACCGGCTTTCCACTGACCGGTGGTTAGTCAAACCGCAGCTGCGGAACGACCTCTTTAACCTGCGCCAGATAGTCGGTCCGGTCGGAACCGCTCAGCCCTTCGGTACGCGGCAGCTTAGCCGTCAGCGGGTTGACCGCCTGCTGGTTGATCCACACTTCGTAGTGCAGATGTGGTCCGGTAGAGCGTCCGGTATTCCCCGACAGCGCAATGCGATCCCCGCGCTTCACCTTCTGCCCCGGCTTCACTAACAGCTTACGCAGGTGCATGTAGCGAGTGGTATAAGTGCGACCGTGGCGGATCGCGACGTAATACCCGGCAGCGCCGCTGCGTTTGGCCACGACTACTTCACCATCGCCCACCGCCAGCACTGGCGTTCCCTGCGGCATCGCGAAATCGACGCCACGGTGCGGCGCGACGCGGCCGGTGACCGGGTTCAGACGACGCGGATTAAAGTTAGAGGAGACGCGGAACTGACGCGCCGTTGGGAAGCGCATAAAGCCCTTCGCCAGACCCGTGCCGTTGCGGTCGTAGAATTTGCCGTCTTCGGCGCGGATGGCATAGTAATCCTTACCGTCAGAGCGAAGACGCACACCGAGTAACTGGCTTTGCTCACGTTTGCCGTCGAGCATTTCGCGCGACATCAATACCGAGAATTCGTCGCCTTTCTTCAGCTTACGGAAATCCATCTGCCACTGCATGGCCTTGATCACCGCGCTGATTTCCGTGCTGGTCAGCCCGGCATCACGCGCGCTGGAGACAAAGCTGGCGCCGACGGTGCCCTTCAGCACGCTGTTGACCCAATCGCCTTTCTGCAGCTCGCTGCTCATTTTAAAACCGTTATCCACACGGGTATAGGTGCGGGTCTCGCGGCGGGACATCTCCCAGGTCAGGCTCTGCAGATCGCCATCGGCGGTCAGGGTCCAGGAGAGCTGCTGGCCAATCTTCAGGTTGCGCAGCTCTTTATCGGCGGAGGAAAGCTGGGCGATATCGCCCATATCGATACCGTACTGGTTCAGAATACTGCTGAGCGTATCGCCGGTCGACACCACATATTCGTGCCCGCCGGCATCGCTATCGGCTTTTTCGTCGAGCTCATCCTGAGGAATGGCTTCTTCTTCCTGTGGGGCCTGATCGATCGGCTCGGAGGCTTCCGGCAGCAGGGAGCGGATCTCGCTTTTTTCCAGTTCAATGGTTCTGACGATGGGGGCGGATTCCGGGTGGTAAATGTAGGGTCGCCAGACGGCGACCGCTAAGGTAAGAACGCTAAGCGACCCCAGCATAACGCGATGAGGTCGTGGCAGATTGTTGAATGCCTGAGTGACAGCGCGGGCTATCTGTTGCACGTATTCACTTCCTCGTTAATCTCCTTTCAGGCAGCTCGAATACTGATTCGCCAGTTGGGTGAGGAATTGCGGGTAACTCGTTTTACCCAGCGTAATTCCTGTCCCCAGTGGATCCAGGGTCCCCATGCGCACAGACGTGCCCCGGGCAACAGCTTCGATAACCGCTGGCCTGAACTGTGGCTCAGCAAAAACGCAAGTGGCTTTCTGCTCAACCAGTTGTGTTCTGATTTCGTGTAAACGCTGCGCACCGGGCTGTATTTCAGGGTTGACGGTAAAGTGCCCCAGCGAGGTCAAACCGTAGTGTTTTTCAAAGTAACCGTAGGCGTCATGAAAAACGAAATAGCCCTTCCCTTTCAGCGGTGCCAGCTCATTGCTCACCTGCTTGTCGGTCGCCGCCAGCGCGGTCTCGAACTGCTGCAGGTTGCTGTCGAGTTTGGCTCGACTCTGCGGCATAAGTTCCAATAATTTATCGTGGATTGCAACCGCCGAAAGCCGCGCTATCTCTGGGGATAACCACAGATGCATATTGTAAATACCGTGATGGTGATCGCCGTCACCTTTTTCTGCTGCGCCATGGTCATGACCATGGTGATCGTCATCGTCGTCCGCCCCGGTGATGAGCAGCGGTTTGACCCCATCCAGCTCGGCAATCGTCACCTTTTTATTCGCCGCAATGCTTTGCGTCGACTTATCCATAAAGGCTTCCATTTCCGGACCAATCCACACCACTAAGTCTGCGTTCTGTAAGCGTTTTACATCAGAAGGACGGAGGGAATAATCATGCTCGGAGGCGCCATCGGGCAGCAGCACCTGGGTCTCGGTCACCCCATCGGCGATGGCCGCCGCAATAAAGCCCAGCGGTTTCATAGAAGTCACCACGGCGGCGCTGGCCAGCGGTACCTGCGCGAACAAAAAAACAGCGCCAAGTCCAGCGCAAAGAAGCGTATTTTTATGTAACATAATGCGTCTAGTCATCGAAATAAGTGAGTGTGATGTGATATTATAACATTCACTAGCTTGTGCAACCCCTAAATTACTATGACAAACCTTGTAACGCTGGAAAATGTCTCGGTGGCCTTTGGCCAACGCCGCGTGTTGTCTGACATCTCGCTGGCTCTCACGCCAGGCAAAATCTTAACCCTGCTGGGCCCCAACGGCGCCGGCAAATCGACCCTTGTGCGGGTGGTTCTCGGGCTGGTAGCACCGACAGAGGGTGTTATCAAGCGTGACGCACGCCTGCGCATCGGCTATGTGCCGCAGAAACTGCATCTGGACGCCACGCTGCCGCTGACCGTTAGCCGCTTCCTGCGTTTGCGCCCGGGCACCCGTAAAGACGACATCCTGCCGGCGCTGAAGCGCGTGCAGGCGGGGCATCTGATCGATGCGCCGATGCAAAAGCTCTCCGGCGGCGAAACGCAGCGCGTACTGCTGGCCCGCGCCCTGCTCAACCGTCCGCAGCTGCTGGTGCTGGATGAACCGACCCAGGGTGTTGACGTCAACGGCCAGGTGGCGCTCTACGATCTTATCAACCAGCTGCGCCATGAACTGGACTGCGCGGTGCTAATGGTATCCCACGATCTGCATCTGGTGATGGCCAAAACCGACGAAGTTTTGTGCCTGAACCAGCATATCTGCTGCTCTGGCGCACCGGAGGTGGTCTCCATGCACCCGGAGTTTATCTCCATGTTCGGCCCGCGCGGCGCGGAACAGCTGGGGATATACCGCCACCACCATAATCACCGCCACGACCTTCAGGGGCGAATTGTACTGCGTCGGGGAAACAGCCGCTAATGATTGAACTTCTGTTACCTGGCTGGCTTGCCGGGATGATGCTGGCCTGCGCCGCTGGTCCGCTGGGCTCCTTTGTGGTCTGGCGCCGCATGTCTTATTTCGGCGACACGCTGGCGCATGCGTCTCTGCTCGGCGTCGCTTTCGGTTTATTGCTTAACGTCAATCCGTTCTATGCGGTGATCGCCGTGACCCTGCTGCTGGCTGGCGGGCTGGTGTGGCTGGAAAAACGACCGCATCTGGCGATCGATACCCTGCTGGGCATCATGGCGCACAGCGCGCTGTCCCTGGGGCTGGTGGTGGTCAGTCTGATGTCTAACGTCCGCGTCGATCTGATGGCGTACCTGTTCGGCGATCTGCTGGCGGTTACGCCGCAGGACCTGATCGCCATTGCCATTGGCGTGGTGATTGTGATTGGCATTCTGCTCTGGCAGTGGCGGAATCTGCTGGCGATGACCATCAGTCCGGACCTGGCGTTTGTCGACGGCGTGAAGCTGCAGCGGGTCAAGCTGCTGTTGATGCTGGTCACCGCCCTGACTATCGGCGTGGCGATGAAGTTCGTCGGGGCGCTGATCATTACTTCCCTGCTGATTATCCCGGCCGCCACTGCCCGCCGTTTTGCCCGTACGCCGGAGCAGATGGCCGCCGTGGCGGTGGGCGTGGGCATGCTGGCCGTTACCGGCGGGTTAACCTTCTCGGCTTTCTATGATACCCCGGCCGGGCCGTCGGTGGTGCTCTGCGCCGCGGTGCTGTTTATTCTCAGCATGACGAAAAAAGCCGCCAGCTGAAAATGAAAAAGCCCGGTCACGCTGCTGACTGGGCTTCACCATGAACTGCTCAACCGCAACGCGCTACGGCATTTCCGGCGGCGTAATCCCGAAATGATTCCAGGCGCGCACCGTCGCCATTCTTCCCCGCGGCGTACGCTGCAGAAAGCCCTGCTGAATTAAGTAGGGCTCCAGTACATCTTCAATGGTTTCCCGCTCTTCGCCAATCGCGGCGGCGAGGTTATCCAGCCCCACCGGACCGCCAAAGAACTTATCTATCACCGCCAGCAGCAGCTTACGGTCCATATAGTCGAACCCTTCCGCATCGACGTTAAGCATATCCAGCGCCTGGGCGGCAATATCGGCGGAGATGGTGCCGTCGTGGCGCACTTCAGCAAAGTCACGCACCCGGCGCAGCAGACGGTTGGCAATGCGCGGCGTGCCGCGTGAACGGCGGGCTACTTCCAGCGCGCCCTCGTCGCTCATCTCCAGCCCCATATGGCGGGCGCTGCGGCTGACAATATGCTGCAGATCGGGGATCTGATAGAACTCCAGACGCTGCACGATGCCAAAGCGGTCGCGCAGCGGCGAGGTCAACGAACCGGCCCGGGTGGTGGCGCCGATCAGGGTAAACGGCGGCAGATCGATTTTGATGGAGCGCGCCGCGGGACCTTCGCCAATCATAATATCCAGCTGGTAGTCTTCCATTGCCGGATAGAGCACCTCTTCCACCACCGGCGAGAGGCGATGGATCTCATCGATAAACAGTACATCGTGCGGTTCGAGGTTGGTGAGCATCGCGGCGAGATCGCCCGCCTTCTCCAGCACCGGGCCGGAGGTGGTACGCAGATTCACCCCCATTTCATTGGCGACGATATTGGCCAGGGTGGTTTTCCCCAACCCTGGCGGGCCAAAAATCAGCAGGTGATCGAGGGCGTCGCCGCGCAGCTTCGCCGCCTGGATAAAGATCTCCATCTGCGAACGCACCTGCGGCTGGCCGACATACTCTGCCAGCAATTTTGGGCGGATGGCGCGGTCAGCGGCCTCTTCAAAGCCGCTGCTGTCTGCCGATACCAGCCGGTCTGCTTCAATCATCCCTTACCTCACAACGCAGCGCGCAGCGCTTCGCGAATTAGCGTTTCACTGTTGGCGTCCGGACGCGCGATCTTGCTGACCATCCGGCTGGCCTCCTGCGGTTTATAGCCCAGCGCGACCAGCGCGGCAACCGCTTCCTGCTCGGCATCGTCCGCCGTTGGGCCTGCCGGCGAGGTCAGCACCAGATCGGCCGCCGGGGTGAACAGGTCGCCGTGCAGCCCTTTGAAGCGGTCTTTCATCTCAACGATCAGACGTTCAGCGGTTTTTTTGCCAATCCCCGGCAGCTTCACCAGCGAGGCGACCTCTTCCCGTTCAACGGCGTTGACGAACTGCTGCGCCGACATGCCGGAGAGGATCGCCAGCGCCAGCTTGGGCCCCACGCCGTTGGTTTTAATCAGCTCTTTAAACAGGGTACGTTCCTGTTTGTTGTTAAACCCATACAGCAGCTGGGCATCTTCACGCACCACAAAGTGGGTGAAGACGATCGCCTCCTGCCCGGCCTCCGGCAGCTCATAGAAGCAGGTCATTGGCATATGCACTTCATAGCCGACGCCCGCCGTTTCCAGCAACACCAGCGGGGGTTGTTTTTCGAGAATGATGCCTCTGAGTCTGCCTATCACGTGGGGCTCCTGCGTTATGGTCTAAGTATCTGGCGGTATCATAAAAAAAGGCTGGATAGATATCCAGCCTGATTTGCGATTATCGTAAGCGCCCCCGCGCCAGATTGAGCCGGGTCTCGCTGATCTGAGCGGCATTCTGGCTGACATGGCAATGGGTGATGGCGATCGCCAGCGCATCCGCCGCATCCGCCTGCGGATTGGCGGGCAGCTTGAGCAAGGTGCGCACCATATGCTGGACCTGGCTCTTTTCGGCGCTGCCAATCCCGACCACGGTCTGCTTGACCTGACGGGCGGCGTATTCAAACACCGGCAGCGCCTGATTGGTCGCTGCGACGATCGCCACCCCGCGCGCCTGCCCGAGCTTTAACGCCGAGTCGGCATTCTTGGCCATAAAGACCTGCTCAATGGCGAAATAGTCGGGCTGGAACTGGGTGATGATCTCCGTCACCCCGGCGTAGATCAGCTTCAGCCGCGACGGCAGATCGTCCACTTTGGTGCGGATGCATCCGCTGCCCAGGTAGCTCAGCTGCCGCCCAACCTGGCGGATCACGCCATAACCGGTAACGCGCGACCCCGGGTCAATGCCGAGAATAATAGCCATCACGCGCCTCCGGTTAACCGTGGATGCGGCTGCATCACAGGGTGGCTGCGACCTCGTCGGAGATCTCGCCGTTATGGTACACTTCCTGCACGTCGTCGCAGTCTTCGAGCATATCGATCAGACGCAGCAGCTTCGGCGCCGTCTCGGCATCCATATCCGCTTTGGTGGACGGAATCATTGAGACTTCGGCAGCGTCGGCTTTCAGGCCGGCGGCTTCCAGCGCGTCGCGCACGGCGCCCATCTCTTCCCAGGCGGTGTAGACGTCGATGGCGCCGTCGTCATAGGTCACCACGTCTTCTGCGCCTGCTTCCAGCGCCGCTTCCATGATAGTATCTTCATCGCCTTTCTCGAAGGAGATAACGCCTTTCTTGCTGAACAGGTAGGAGACGGAACCGTCGGTGCCGAGGTTACCCCCGGTTTTGGTGAAGGCGTGACGCACTTCCGCAACGGTACGGTTACGGTTGTCGGACAGACATTCCACCATCACCGCGGTGCCGCCAGGGCCGTAGCCTTCATAAATGATGGTTTCCATGTTCGCGTCTTCATCGCCGCCGACGCCGCGCGCGATGGCGCGGTTCAGGGTGTCGCGAGTCATGTTGTTAGACAGCGCTTTATCAACGGCCGCACGCAGACGCGGGTTGGAAGCCGGATCGCCGCCGCCCAGACGCGCGGCGGTGACCAGCTCGCGAATGATTTTCGTAAAGATTTTACCGCGTTTGGCATCCTGTGCCGCTTTGCGGTGTTTGGTGTTGGCCCATTTACTATGACCTGCCATAAAAAACTCTCCAAAAAGCGCGCCCTTTCAGGCGGCGTTAATTACAAATTCTTCAATCGCCTGCCGGTTGCTCCACGACTTGGTCAGCGCAGCGGCTTCCGTCGCGCTGACCCAGCGATAGGCCAGATGTTCGGTGAAAGTAATCTCCCGCTCATGAGGCAGCGCAAGACAGAACCAGAATTCCGTATTGCGCTCTACACCCGGCGCATAGCGATGACGCAAATGAGAAAATATCTCGAACTCCACCGTGCGCTGACAGTCGATTAAGGTCAGTTGCTCGCAGGCAACGTCAATGGCGACCTCTTCCTTTACTTCACGCGCGGCGGCCTGCAGCGCGGTCTCTCCAGCTTCCAGGCTGCCGGTGACCGACTGCCAGAACGCGGGATCGTCGCGCCGCTGCAACATCAGCACCCGTTTCGTATCTTCGGCGTAAATCACCACCAGCACCGAAACGGGCAGCTTAAATGACATATTACTTGTTCTCCAGAGACGCTTTTGCCTCTTTCTCCACAACCTGAATACCCAGCTCACCGAGCGCCGCCGGATTGGCGAAGCTTGGCGCTTCGGTCATCAGGCAGGCGGCCGCGGTGGTTTTCGGGAAAGCGATAACGTCGCGGATGTTATCGGTACCGGTCAGCAGCATGGTCAGACGGTCAAGACCGAAGGCCAGACCTGCATGCGGCGGCGTACCGTACTTCAGCGCATCCAGCAGGAAGCCGAATTTCTCACGCTGTTCCTGTTCGTTAATGCCCAGAATACCAAATACGGTCTGCTGCATCTCGCCGCGGTGGATACGCACCGAACCGCCGCCGACTTCATAACCGTTAATAACCATATCGTAGGCGTTGGCCACGGCCTCTTCCGGGGCGGCTTTCAGCTCATCCGCGGTCATATCTTTCGGCGAGGTGAACGGATGGTGCATCGCCGTCAGGCCGCCTTCGCCGTCGTCTTCGAACATCGGGAAGTCGATCACCCACAGCGGCGCCCATTTGCTCTCGTCAGTCAGACTCAGGTCTTTACCCAGCTTCAGACGCAGCGCGCCCAGCGCGTCGGCCACTACTTTCTTGTTGTCGGCGCCGAAGAAGATCATGTCACCATCCTGCGCGCCGGTGCGGTCAAGGATCGCTTCCACGATTTCAGCGGTCAGGAATTTGGCCACCGGGCTGTTGATCCCGTCCATGCCTTTGGCACGCTCGGTCACTTTAATATAGGCCAGCCCTTTCGCGCCGTAGATCTTCACAAAGTTGCCGTATTCGTCAATCAGCTTGCGGGTCAGAGAGGCCCCGCCCGGGACGCGCAGGGCCGCCACGCGCCCTTTCGGATCGTTGGCCGGGCCGGCAAAGACCGCGAATTCCACAGACTTCAGCAGGTCGGCGACGTCCACCAGCTCCATCGGGTTACGCAGATCCGGTTTATCGGAGCCATAGCGACGTTCGGCTTCGGCGAAGGTCATGATCGGGAACTCGCCCAGGTCGACGCCTTTCACTTCCAGCCACAGCTGACGCACCATCGCCTCCATGATCTCACGCACCTGCGGCGCGGTCATAAAGGAGGTTTCCACGTCGATCTGGGTGAATTCAGGCTGACGGTCGGCACGCAGGTCTTCATCGCGGAAGCATTTGACGATCTGATAGTAGCGGTCGAAGCCGGACATCATCAGCAGCTGTTTGAACAGCTGCGGCGACTGCGGCAGCGCGTAGAATTTGCCTTTGTGCACGCGGGAAGGCACGAGGTAATCGCGGGCGCCTTCCGGGGTGGCTTTAGTCAGCATCGGGGTTTCGATGTCGAGGAAACCATGGTCGTCCATAAAGCGGCGCACAAAGCTGGTAATTTTCGCGCGGGTTTTCAGGCGCTGCGCCATCTCCGGACGACGCAGGTCGAGGTAGCGGTATTTCAGACGCGCTTCTTCGGTGTTGACGTGATTGGAGTCCAGCGGCAGCGATTCTGAGCGGTTAATGATCGTCAGATCGGAAGCCAGCACTTCGATAGCGCCGGTGGCCATGTCCGCGTTGATGTTTTTCTCTTCACGCGCGCGAACGGTGCCAGTGACCTGAATGCAGAACTCATTACGCAGTTCAGAGGCTAACTTCAACGCATCCGCACGATCCGGATCGAAAAACACCTGAACGATGCCTTCGCGGTCGCGCATATCGATAAAAATGAGGCTACCGAGATCGCGACGGCGGTTGACCCAACCACACAGAGTCACCTGCTGCCCAACGTGGGACTGTCGAAGCTGTCCGCAATATTCTGTACGCATGAGATATCCCTTAACTTAGCCGTCGGCGGATTGTCGTCTGCCCTGCAGGCGACGAGGTCGCAGCTTTAGCTGATGTCACAACTGAATGAAAAAAGGCGGCTATTATACTGGAAATTCTGTCGTTCGATAAGTCCGACGCACGATGTACGCTGCTTTGCTGCGCGCTTAACGTCCACACTCACATAAATTAACAAAATTTGTTACTCTTTTGCTGAAGCCGCAAAGGTATTGTAGCCGCCTGACAACAGATGAAGATACGGGGATACCATGTTAGAACTCAATGCAAAAAACACGGCGCTGGTGGTAATCGATCTGCAGGAAGGCATTCTGCCTTTCGCCGGCGGCCCGCATCGGGCTGACGAGGTGGTGGCGCGCGCCGCTCGCCTGGCAGACAAGTGCCGGCAACAGGGTTCGCCGGTCATCATGGTCCGCGTGGGCTGGTCGGCCGATTTCGCCGAAGCGCTGAAACAGCCTGTCGACGCTCAGGCCGGGGCGCATACGCTGCCCGAAAACTGGTGGACCTACCCGGCCACGCTGGGTAAGCAGGAGAGCGATATCGAAGTGACCAAACGCCAGTGGGGCGCGTTCTATGGCACCGACCTTGAGCTTCAGCTGCGCCGCCGCGGGATCGACACCATTATTCTCTGCGGCATCTCCACCAACATCGGCGTCGAATCCACCGCCCGCAATGCCTGGGAGCTGGGTTTTAACCTGGTCATCGCCGAAGATGCCTGCAGCGCCGCCTCCGCCGAGCAGCATCAGGGCAGCATGACGCATATTTTCCCGCGCATCGGCCGGGTGCGCAGTACCGAGGAGATCCTCACGGCGCTATGATTTATATTGGGCTTCCCCAGTGGTCGCACCCGAAATGGGTGCGCCTTGGCATCACCAGCCTTGAAGAGTACGCCCGCCACTTTAACTGCGTGACGCGGTAAATTTAAAAATCGACAAATATCGTCCAGGAGCGCCATTTTTGATGGCTGGAGATAGCAACCAACATGCGTTGTTTGCAATATTTGGCGACTTTTGCTGATTTACCGTGCCCCACCCATGCCCCACTACTCCCTCCACGCGAAATCTTCCACCAATTGACTGCAACTAAAAAAGCGCGTTGTCCTGGCGCACATCGCAGATAGTAAACGTCACGACCCCGATGACAGTGACATCGCCGAGAGAGTCTCCCTCGATCGCTTCGCCGTTCGATGCAGTGAAGAATGCCACACACCAAATACACCATTATACCTGCACCTTTAAGTTGAAAACTGCCATCCCTGGCCGTTATCCTGTCCCGTTTTTACGAGGACATACTGGCTTCAATAACTGCCAGGCGTTTTTCAATATCCTGCTGTTTTGCGATCGTTGCCCTGCTTATCCAGAAGAGCAGTTCCTCCTTGCGAAATGCGTAGACGTTCCCGGCTTCTCGCGCCTCCTGAATAACGTTGCTCCCGGCCGCTCTGATGAGGGTGCGCGTTTCCGGTACCGCCTCAACAACTACGTTACCCTCCTCGTCCAGTTCAGCCGGAGTGCCGGGTATCACCTCCCACTCGTCATCCCATGTCTCAATGATGGCATCCTGTGCGTCCCACTCGTCATAGCAGAACGCGGAATATTCCCGCCAGTCCAGACCATACTTATCCATCACGGCAATCGCCGCCTGTACGGTCGGCCCGGAGTGCAGGCGGGCGTCATCCCCTTCGACCATATATTTTTCCAGCCACTGCCAGACGCCGGGGAGCTGCCCGATTTCATAATAGGCGTCGGTTTCCGCCGGGGTGTCTGCCCGGGGCCGGGTTTTATGTGTCTCGTCTGACGTTCCGATAACGCTGTTCGATGCAAAAACCTGCGACCAGCGACCGGATGGGGTGCCCAGCGAATAGGTGCCATCGGCAGCGGGGAACGTATTTCCGACCACTGAAAAATTACCGCCCGCCTCCAGGGTCATCCCGGATGCTGATGATGCAACCAGCCTGTGCGACGGCGTGATGCCGCCGTTGAAATACCATTCTGCTGCCTTAACACCCGACGCGCCGCCGTATCCAATCCCCATTGAGACGGTGGAGCGGTGAGCTGTGGCAACCGATACTCCGTTAACGGTCACTGAGGTTGCGGTAACGGCATTGAAGTTACGGTCGTTATAGAACGTGTACGCCGGGATTTGCGCCTGGTCGATGGTCAGCGTGTCACCCACTGCCCCGACGGTTCCCTGCACCAGATAACGTGGTGATGACGTGCCGTCACTGTTCAGCAGACGTTTAATCAGCCGCACTTGTCCGGTCACGCCGGTTGATGAGCCGCCGGTGATATACAGCGGTATACCCACAGCAACGTACGGTAGGTATGCCGCAGGTACGGTGATGATGGTTGTGCCGTTGCTGTTGACCGTTTCAACGGTCGCGCTGAATGCCACTTTAAATGCAGCTTCCAGCGTGCAGCCACCTGTCACCATTTTCCGATCGAGCGTATATCCAGGGGTCAGCGTCGGGGAGATGATGTAACCACTTTGCGTACGCCGCACATGCGACCATGGGCCGATAATATCACCGGGGAAAAACAGCCCCCCACCCAGGGAGCTATCCAGCCCCACAGGGTTGGTGGCCGGGCTTAATACTGAATTACCGTTTGCCTCCGGGATGTAGTTGCCGCAGCCGGTCGGGAACATCGGCACCCCGCCCGTATAGGCCTCAATCGCTTTAATCGTGATGGGCGTGCTGCCGTCTGCCGGAACATCAAAATAAATACCGGTGTTTCGCGCGTAGGTGTACAGCCCGTCCCATGCCGTCAGCCGCTTGTTGGTGATTTTCAGCATCCTGTAGCCGTTACCGAAATCAATAAACGGCTCTGCAAACGACTTGTACAACGCTTCATCCGCGTTCGGGCCGTCCTGGCTGGCGGCGGTCACCCATGCGTAAATATTTCTCGGGTTGAAATTCCCGGTATGGTCCTTTATCCAGATGCAGATTTCCGACTTGATGGACGGCTGCTGCCAAGGTGCCATAGCTGGCCCGGCATTTAACTGTAATCCGTTCGGGTTGAACATTTCTTTTGCGTAGGGGCGGTTACGAATTGAATCCCAGTCGGTTCCGGCAGGAATATACATATTGTTCGTGCCGTACCTGAAATCAAAGCCCGTATGCCGGAAAGCCCCGAGGTCACGCACCGGGTTGCCCCAGATAAAGGTGGACACGCCGTTGGGGGTGTCGTAATGCCAGAAGTCATCATGATATTTAGCATTGCCGCCATCATCGACCGACGGGAAACAGCCCCCTTCAAAGCGCACGTTGCTGTACTCGGTGACGTTGTCTTTGTACAT
>NZ_JAGRRB010000021.1:0-28928 GCF_018223925.1 Klebsiella sp. 10 | reverse complement strand
GTTATCAAAGGCGTGGCCGTCACGGTTGAATTTTGTCGGCTCCAGCATCGCGGGCATTTCAACCTGCGCCCAGTTAAAGGTAGCTTTGATGGTGACACCGTGGGTGAAAAAGCCTTCCGGGTTAAGGGCCAGAATCGCCACCCCCGAAGAGCACTGTTCCGGCATTTTTCGGATGGTGTGATCACCGTCCCATGTGCCGCCGTATATATGACAGTTCTGAAGACTCAGCGACCCCCAGTACTCCTGTTTGTTAACCGCCCGCCATTTTTCCTCAATCTCCGGTACACCATGCCGCCAGCCGTCGAGACGCTTCCCGGTCATGGCATAAGTGTAAGACTTACCGGCATAAACCATGAGATAAGAGGAGCCAAAGCAATAATTGACCCCGGAATAGCCCTTAATAGGCTCTTTACCGATGCGGTACATATTGGTTGGATAAATGAGGTCCAGACGAGCGCCGCCATCATAGGTCGCTACGTTATTTCCCGTGGACACACCGAGCGTCAGGCGGGAAAGAATGCCATTACTGGCTTGCCCGAGACAGACAAAATCATCGGTTGTCTGGTCGGTACATTCATTGTAGGTATACGCCTTTGCGCCGTTAGCGAGAACCTTAATGGCTCCGCCTCGTATCTCTAAGGCGTATTCGTCGCCATTGGCGTTATAAATTTTCCCTTCAGTTATAGCATGAGTTCCGGCCTTTTCCGGGATGGTGTTCCCGGTATATTGCCATGTTGCCTCACCGCCATCGCACTGCTCGTAAAACCCATTTGACCGATATGCTGACGGCGTTTCTTTTGAACTAAAAATTAACTCCGATGTATTAACAATATACCCCAATCCAAAAATAAGCTGAGAACCGCCTTCTGCAGCCAGAACCTGCCGAAGTGTATCTCCATCCATTAATACGAAATGGTTCAGGTCACTGGAGAAACTTTCCGCACTTATACCTGTGGTGGTAAACCCAACATCCGTCGTTACATTAAGTCGGTAAAATTGATTGTTGTATCGAATGTATTGATTACGAGCAGTGAACTGATAAGGCCCGCCCTCATAGTCACCAATAAAAACATAGCCAGAACCTTCAAGAAATTTCTGGAATTGCTGTTCTTTATCTTTCTGGGAGGCAGAGAATTCATACTCCTGCTTGCTGAGATATGATGAAAAAACAGAGTCAAAATGCTCCATTTTAAAATCAAATTCGGATTCAATTCCAAACCATGTTTTTCGCTCTTTCCCAAGCCTGTCTTTCCATAGAAGTGACGTAATATCATTTAAAGCAAAATCAAGATTCTGCGCATTATCGAATACGTTGCGCATGTCTGCCGACGGGACCGGGTCCCGCGTCAAATAAAATGGCATAGGGGGATTACCTCAAAAAATATGCGCCGGGTTAATCAGGCGGTGCGATACCAGCCCATCAACTTGACGTAGGCGTTAGTAACTGTCAGGGCAGCGCCGGTACCCATATTTTCTGTAGTACCGGAAACGGCATGTGTGTGGGAGCCAAGAGCGACGCTGTGAGTGTGGGCGCCAGCGGTAGATGTAGTGCCGAAATCTGTCCCCGAATTATTACCGACGGCCTGATCACTACCTCCCTGTTTCTGCATTGAAGAACCCCAGCCATGGGTGTGATCGCCATTACTGCTGGTGGTTTTTGTCCCGAGATCCACGGACGCCGCCGATCCGGAAACGGTCAATGACACAGCCGGTAAATTAGATTTACCAATAGTGGCGGTATCCGATCCCCCCGTAGTCAAAACGTCTGCGCCATCCTGAAGGCCCAGGCGAATGGTTTTGTTTTCACCTGCGTATAACCACGTCGTACCCGGAAACAGTGTGTTGGGGTTTTTGTTCTGTGCGAAAAACAGCACGATTCCAACGGGGTAAACGGAATCAACCTGTAGCGACGTCAGAGCAGACCGCAACTGTCCTCCCAGTTTGTCCATATCTCCGTCATCGAGAACGTCAACATCGGACTGATCGGAAATGAACTGCGCAATAGCAGATGCAATTACCGTTGCCTGCCTCAGTGCTTTATTGACCTGACCTGAACGAGCCATGCCCGCTGTAAACCCAGTAGACAAAGCGATGAGCGCCTCCCACTCAGCCTGTGTCGCCACGTTTGCCCCGGAAGCTATCGCGAACGGTTTAAAATTATTAACTGGCATCAGAAGTTCTCTCCCCATGCGCCGGTTTCGAAACCGGCGATATAGTCATTTTCAACATCAAAACCAAAAAATTTATACCCGTTTGAGGGCGTAACCGTTTCTCTAACTCTTACTCCGGCCGCTTTTACCGTAAGGAGGCCAGCACGAACCACAAAAACAAACTCAGCGGGAAGTTTATCTATTGGGTTAATGTCATATCGCGATGGTGTGTAATCATCAGGAAGAGAAATAAAGGGACCACGATTCATACCTGAATCAAATATCAATCGATCTGTTACAGACATTAAATATTCAGAATCAATAACGATGAGTATCGAGATGGTCATATCCTGATTATCAAGGATAATCATTTTAATCCCAGTACCAGCGAGTGCTGTTTCCAGAATATCAGGCAGCGTGCCATTCTGACCATTCCAGCTGTTAATTCCTATCCTAGCTTTTAACACTACACGGTATACATCATCACTGAGATAAGTTAAGGCATCAGAAGACTGATATGGACCAAGCCAGATGCCCTGGTCCCAACCAACACGATCTTTATCCCATTCAAGAAAAACGCCGGTAATAGGTGCCGCTACCGCGCGTGAAACGCCGATCCACTTTCCGAGGATATCCAGTTGGTCGCCAACGGCGGTATCGACGTCGAAAGCAGTGATTAGTCCGGCTGTCGCAGCGGAAACATCAATAAGTGGCCGCGTTGATAAATCAACGTGGTCGAAGAATTTCGGCTTTCCTGCGTGGTAATTGGTGATCAGGTCGGTGTATTTGCTCATGGCGTCACCACCAGTGCGATGTTATCCACGCTGCAGGATGCCGACTCGTCGTACGCAAACACCACATTAGCCGCGGCGACCCCCTCTGCCGTTCGACCGATCAACAGCTCCATGATGTCGTAATAACGTGCGTTCCCGCCGCTGACGACACCCAGGTTAGCCGGGGAATAAACCCGACTCAGCAGAACGCTGTCACCGATGGCCAGCGAATTGATATACGCCGCCACCGCCGCCTTCATTTCGTCTCCGACCTCAGAGCTATAACCCGTCAGCGCCTGAATCGTTATCGACACATAGATCGGCACGTCGACCGGGCGAGAGAAACGGATGGTGTAAGGGTTGCCGTATTTGTCGGTGACTATTACCGCCGTCGTACCGTACGTTGATACGCCCTGCCCCTTAGTGTTTCGTATCGTGTTTGCGATTTCCGTCGCATCCCCACCCTCGACGATTGCCGAAATGGAGTGAGCCGGTAGCCCGTTAGCATCGGTAGTCTCTGTATCGTTCTCAAACAGCTTGTGACGGGTCACGCCTTCAACGTTGGCAATCGCACCGTCTACCGCGGCAAATGGTGTGAGAGAGGCCAGGGCAACGCTTTGTGACTGCCTCACCCGAAGTTCAGCGTCAGTCTCTGCGGCGATACCAACGGTGGCCGCCAGCGGGTTAGTTACTGAGGCCCACCCGCGCGTCGGCGTATTGATGCCGTTTACTGACCCGGCTACCGCAGCAACCGCCCCGCTATTCGCACACGTTGCCGTAGCGACCACGGTACCGTCAGTACCGATCACCACCGTAGCCGGCAGATTCCAGATCACGCTATTGGTATCGCGTACCGAGCCGTTGGTGATAGTTGTACCGACGGTTCCGGTTAGCAGCAGGTCGACAGTTGAATTGGTCGCTGCACGCCGGGTGATGCCATTAATTTTGACGTTGCTCGTCAGTGCGTCACCCAGCGCCGTTGCCGGAGAGAATGAACGGTAAACCGAAATGGCCGTGTTATTGGCGTCGTGAATAGCCAAGGCCACCAGCGCCACCATCTGGCCGTCTTTGCTATCGGGATCGAGATAGGCATCACTGCCATAAATCTGCTGAAAATAACCGGTGATGGTGTCCAGCACGGTCTGATAGTCGGGCGCACTTATCCCCTCAGCGGTTACCGTTGCCGATAAGCCGAGTGTGTCGAGGTCCAAAGACATTACGCCTCCGAAGTTACTGTGGTTGTCCCGTAGATGGTTTCCACCGTTGCTGTGAACGTTACACGCCGCGTACGCCCGTCAACTTCGGTGTTAAATTCGGTGATGCCGCTGACGCCCTGTGTTTCCAGGATGCGCCGGCGGATAGCCAGGTTATAGGTGTCAGGTCGTTGCTTGCCGAGGACTGACTGAATCCAGGGCGTTCCCTCTGTGGTATCGAGGAACCACTGACCGTACCAGAGCAGGAAGCGCGTTTTTATGGCCTGCGCTACGGCCTCCGGAGAATTCACCAGCCAGGTATCATCGCCCTGGCCGAAGGTATAATCCCCATCATCATCCTCTCGTCGGTATCGCATATCATCCTCCGAGTGGCGCCGTGTTACTCCCGCCTGGCTCAACACCACCATGCGTATGCTTATCGACGATTGAGCCATCCACCAGCTGCAGGCGGCCATCAGAAAGAATTTTTAGCCCGTTCAGGTTAAAGCCTCCCGGGGCCGTACCATTGATAGCCCCGCTGGCAGGATTAAGACTTAGCTTTGTTTCCCCGTCATCACTGCGCAGCTCTACCGCGCTTGTGCTGATGCCGCCGATTTTCTTCGCCTGTGACTGCGGGCCGACAATGCAGAAGGCATCGGATAAATCATGCATGCGCTCGTCTACCGGTTCTTGAATACCTCCGCTTTGCCACCAGAAATCAATACAGCGGTCCGCAAAGATAACCAGGCATTCGTCGCCTTCTTTAACGGGAAATGTCAGCGTGCAGCCTCCGCCGCGAGGGAATATGACAGGGACATCCACCAGCAGCGGCAGGTTTACGGATACCTCAGCGCCAGAAGCATCATGTTCGACACCTTTAATCGCGGGCTGAATAACGGCGGTGACCGCGTCTGGATCAAACGACTGGATGATGCCGGGAATGGATACGCGCATCGCGGACATGATCGCCTGCGCCAGATGCGCGTCGGCCTGCTCTTTGCTGCCGAGCTGGGAGTTTAGTGCTACGGGCATTTGGTTTACTCCGGGCAATAAAAAACCCGCAGGAGCGGGTTAGGATATTAGGATTTTCTCGGCGGCGGTATTACGGCTTCAGCCCAACACCTGCATTTGCCATCAGGGCAACATTTACCCTCCCCGGGCAAGCCTGTTATTGGCGGTTTGTCCCACTTAAATTTTTTACCATTATTTCTCGCACATTCCGGACAGCACCCTGCATCTCCGGCAGAATGCCAGATAAATTTTTTAGACCCCACTCTTTGCGATCTTATTTTTTCAAAGCGGGCAAGTTCCGAAGGGGTTCGATGGTGGGGTGAATGCACCATATTCCGCATAAATTGATCATCCGATCTCTTTTTAAGATAATTTTTAAGTCTTACATATAAAGAAATAAAAATCATAACAGCAAGAATAAGGGTTGCAGTCATTATTATTTCACCTTCACGCAATCATAAGTCCAGAACTGTCTCGGTTCATCCATATTCTTGCGGATCACTTCAACGTTGAGTATGGGTTTGCCATTATGGGCGACAAAGTCCAGTCCCAACCAGCTACCAGATCTAGCATCTGGAAGCATCCACTGTATTTTCACGTTGTTATAATCATCTTTTGTCTTCAGAAAGGTGATTTTTTGCGATTCCGGCTTCGAGCCATTTATCCTCGCAAAGCCGTCCTGCGATTTCCAGTTAATTCCAAATGGCCCACAGGCAGTACCCGCAATGGCGGGAGTAGCAAGAAAGAGTGTAAAAATACAAGCAACGATGTTTTTTTTCATGTGTATTGTGCCGCATCCAAACCTTTTGAGTTGAGCAAATCCCGAGCCCCTTTCGCCAGACACAGCAGGTCCATATACCACGCCTGCCCGCGAGTATCGCCAGTATAGTCAATGCTGCCGACAATGTAATCACCATCGGTATTGATTGCGGACAACTGTGCACCTGGCAGCCCATCAACATAGATGTTGCCATCTGTAGTGTTTTCGCCCAAGCGCCCCGGTGACTGTCCAACCTGGTCGCTGCCAAGAGCCACGCGGTACACCGACGCCTGATCCAGCCGGATAAGGCCGCCCAGCTTAATGTTTGGGTTTATCAGGCAGCGGACATTAACACCGGCGCCCATTGTCTGCTGCGGCATGCCAATCAGGCCTGTATCGGCGTTGAGTACGATCGCCTCCTGAATATATTTATCTTCAGGAACAATATGCACCTGGTTGTTTTCGTACCACCAGTTAGCTTTGCACTGACCCGCCAGGCTATACATCAGGCGGCCGGTGTTCTGATAGATAGTGCGCCCGCGGGGAAAAACGGTCGCGCCAAAGTCCGGCCTGCTTCCTTCAGTTATGCCGTAAGGGCTCAGGGTCTGCATGCCGAGATCAAACAGGTCTGCATGCTTCCAGCCAGCCGCTACGGTCGTTTTTACGCTGGCGTTCAGGTGCCCTTCCCAACCGTCAATACACTGAATGAGCACCCAACTATCGGTTACGTTTTCCTTCCCTGTGATAGTAAACCGAATATCGCCATTGAAAATCAGTCCGATGTTTTTATCGGGATACTCCCCGCTCTCGTCAGCAATGCCGTTATAGCCGGCTATACACCTTATGCGGGTATATTCCTTCCCCATTATTCGGTTCTGGGTTTCTGGCGCCAGATTGTAAATTTTGAAGTTACCCACAAAACCATTAAATATCGTGGCGGGCATCTTCTGGATGTTAAACGTCACTTTGAAATCTGACAGAGAAATCCCGTCACCTTTATCATCGATAAGTTGCAGCTCGAAATGCCGCATCCAGTTTTGTGACATGATTACTCCGTTACCACGTAGAGATGGCTTTTGATTCCGAGGTCTGTTTCCGTAGGGTTGCCGTTCGCCGGGTCATCACAGACGACATAGAGCGAAAACCCCAGACCAAGAAAGCGATACTGCGCCAGCAGGTCGGCGCCGGTGATTAGCGGTATGCCCTTAATCAGGTCGGCGCCGGCACTGTCCATGATATCCAGACACCAGAACACCGCCCGCCAGGTTATCGCCATCTGAAAGCTCTGACCCGCCAGCGCAACCGCGAACTGCTGGTTGTCGGGTGATAACGGGATTTCTGATACAGCCATTTAACCTCCGGTGAAGAAACGTACACCCCGGCTTAGCAATGACTCATCCTTAGGCGTTGGAGTTTTCACGCCTGAGTTTTGGACTGCCGAGGTATTAGCCCCCTCTTTCATGTTTTCCTTTGCGGCCACACTAACTGTCTGCGTCTGGGTGGTGATGACCTCCCTTAGCGTAATGGTCGCCATCAGGACATTCTCGCTGGCGCGATCGGTAGTCACATCGAGGGAGCGAATTACCATATTGGTATACAGCCGCTTACCTGTGGTTACGTCGAGTAACTGCCTTTCCCGCTGCATTTTTAGAAGCTCTGCATAAACTTCCTTTGGCCCCATGCTGTTGAGCGGCGTCGATAACCCAATGTTGCGGGTATCGTAGAAATCCAGCAGTGAACCGCCACCAGCAAAGCCAGTCTCCATTATGACTTCTGATGGTCGGCGATAGGCGTGATCGGAGATAAACCCGGTCCCGGCGGTGGTTGCCCTTTCCACCGGGTGCTCGGTTATTTCCAGTGCGTCGCTATGCCGTTCGGTAACCACCACGTCGGGGATCATCAGCCCAATTCGCCGGGTCTGCTGCTGGAACAGCGTAGAGAGAATATCCATCAGCTCGGCCCCCTGGTTAGTTGCTGGGTTGCGCGTGCATTAACGTTGCTCTGGCTATCAGAGACGATTTTCCCTGCTTCTCTCGGATCGCTGACACCAGAAATGTTGATAACGGTATTCTGGTTCAATGTCGCGCCAGCAGCCTGGTGGGCAAGCGGGCTATTCCAGTTCGAATAACCCTCTTTGCGGGCCATAGACTGCATAAGCATAGCCATTGTATTGGGGTCGGACAGGTTTAATGCTGCCGTCGGCGATACACCCATCCAGCCAGCAACATCACGGGCATATTTGGCAGGATCGTTGTTATCGGCCGCAGGTGCCCAGGTGCTGACGATATCCATGATAGTCTGCAGGCGGCGCCCGGTCGTTTTACCAGTGAAGTACCGCATGAGCTGGTTTTTCATGGCCTCCCAGCCTTCCAGCGCAGAACCAAACGCACGAAAGCCACCACCGCCTACGGGCCGAATATTGCCGGGGTTATTGTTGCGATCTGCAAGCGTATTCCCCTCACCACGGAAGAAACGGCCTATGCTGCGCGGGTCAAATCCTGTCTTATCCTTTATCCAGTCAGCAGCGCTATTGGCGCTGTCTGTCACCGCATTTGGTGGAGCAGTATTACCGCTCTGCTTCAGAAGCAGCCTGGCGTAAGCGGCAGCGTCTGACCATCGCCCTTCATCAATCGCGTTGAGAAGCTTACCGATGATATCCAGCATCTTGCTGAGCTCATCAAATTGCTTCCTCAGATTGTCGAACTCAAATTTAATCGACCAGGTTTTAGGGTCGATGCCGAAAAGCTTAATCAGCTCATCTTTGAGACGCTTAATGCCTGACCACAGCTTATCAATGGCGTTAAGAGCCAGAGTTATCGCCGGTTCCCACGACTTCCAGTCGATGAGGCTTTTACCGCCTTCCTTCCAGGTCTTGTAATCGTCGTACAACAACAGGATTGCGCCGGCCAGCTCCAGCACCCATGTAACCGGCGAAGCAAGCATTGCCGAGTTCAGCAGTCGCCAGGCCACCAGCAAGCCGCCAAGCGTTTCGATCAGCACTTTGGTGTCGTCGTTGAGCCCTTTCCACCAACTCTTGATGTCAATGGCGGCCTGAATAAGCCGGTAAACAATCCGCCCAACAGCTTCCCCCATCCAGAGGATACCCTTAACCGTCGCGGTGATTGCGCCTTCAATTTTGGGGAAGTTGTCCAGTATCTGGCGACGCAGCCTGTCGAGAGAACCAGCAAGACCATCAGCGAGGCTGGAGCCTATTTTATCGCGCGCCATGCCAGCCATCAGTCCAAAGGAGCGCAGCGAGGTCATGAACTTATTAGAGCTGACAGCGGCCACATCGGCGTTATAGCCGATCGCCTTCGCCATCGCGGTGTATTCGCCACTAAACTGGCCGATACCGCGACGCATTGCCATCAGGGTGTTTTCATCCAGACCCAGCATTTGAGCGTACTGGTTAGCGCGGTAATAAGGCATGCTGCTAAGACGCTGGCCGACGCCGGTAAATATCGTCGCCATGTCCCGCATATTGCCGCTGGCGTCACGGGTCTGGACTCCCAGACGGTTCAGAAAACCTTCCGCTCCGGGATTGTTACGCATGAACCTGGCAAGATTTTCGAGAGAGCCGCGGGCTCCGTCGACACTGCCGCCAACCTGACTTACCGCATACCCAATCTGCTTAATGCCCTCCACCGTCGCGCCAGTGCGCTGGGAGGCCCAGTACAGGTCGTCGAGACCGCTGGCAATTTTTGCGGTGAACGCCACGACGGAAAGCGCTGCTGCTTCAACTTTGACGCCCAGTTCAATCGCTTTAAGCGTTGTCCCGGCAACGACGGCATCGAATTTTCTGGCGCCAGCCTCATCAACGTTAAACCCAAGCGAGATCAGAAAGTCCTTGAGCGTTTCAGCGTTCATTAGCCTCTCTCCATTTCGCTATGCGGTATTCGTTATCGGCTTTCAGGTCCAGCCAGTCATTCATGCGGGCAACGTCGGCCAGGTCGACCGAACCGTCCTTCAATGCGGTATAAGGAATGTACCCGGCTTCCACCGGGCGCATCAGGAAGCTTTCGCCTTCCGGCAGGGATTCCAGCGTTAAGCCTGCGGCGACGGGGCCACCTTCTCGTTGTCGGGGAGTTCTTTCAAAAAATTTCCCAAGCTGTCGGCGACCACCCGCGCCACCAGCTGCAGCATCGTAAACAGATCGATATCGTCGAACATCAGTACGCCCTGATCGAAGACTTTCGCCCATCCCTTTTCGTGCTGGCGGGACACGACACCCAGACACGGGTAAATCACCGCGTTAACGTCCTCGTCCGGCAGCGCGGCCAGCGTATCGGCAATTTTCGGCAGTACGCTTTCCAGCACGGCTCCGGAGTTTCCGGCAGCCGCCTGAGCCTTCAGCGTCGAGAACTCGCTAACCAGACCGGCCAGCACAGGCAGAAGCTTACGGCTGACTTTCAGTTGCTGGAAAACGTCGAGTTTGGCGGTACGGTAGTTGACGCCTTTGATTTCAAATTCCATCGGTTAGAACTCCCCCAGCAGCTGGTCGATTTTGATGCAGTCGAATACCCACGACACCGTATTGCCAACTTTGGCGTTAGCGTGATCCGGTTGTTTCTGGAACGCGCATCCGCGGGCTGTCGAGATATCGCCGGATGCTTTGTTTCGCACGACGATAACGTTATTGCCCCAGGTGGCGGAGGACTGACTCTGGGCGTTGTACATCAGGGACAGCTTTTTGTTTACCGGGGATGTTTTCAACAGAGTGACGGTGATTGTGCCGCTTTTGCCGCCGTGCAGGCTGTGCATGCCTTCGCCGTCTGCACCGATGGTCATGGTGTTTTTTGCCTCGGTCATCACAACCGTGATGCCCTCTTCGGAGTTCGCCGAGCCGTAGCCCAGATCGATACTTCCGGTTGGGCCGGTAAGGGAGGCCGAGACGTCAATAAAGCTGTAGGTGTTTCCCATTTATTCCCCCTTATCGAACCACGTTGATCTGTACGTCGCCATAGTGAATCGCCCCTGCCAGTTTAATGGCCGCCTGAATCACCGGCGACTTACGCGCTTCCCTGTCAGATTGTGCCTGGTTGGCTACCGCGTCGGCGTGGACGTAGTAACCCTTGGTCAGGGTATCGCCGGATTCAATCTGGCCAATCGGGCCACCATTCCAGACGCCCGGAGCAATCAGCCCGTTATTTACCGCCTGATCCAGCGATGCTTCGACGTTGGTCATTAACCGGGTTACGCCCGCGTCGGTCTGCGGAATTTTGGTGGTCGAGGTGTACAGCAGGTTATAGAGATTGGTCTGAACGTAGTTCTGCAGCCAGTCCAGCCCGTGGCGTTCGTCGAAGAAATCACCGTTCGCCATCACGCCCTGCTGGATAATCGCCGTATCGTTGGCGTAGTAGACGTAGACGTTACCGTTAATGGCATCAATGGCGGATGCCTGCGCGGTCGTCAGCGTCTCGTACGTCACGCCTGGCTCAGTCTTGAACTTCAGGGTGATCGTGGTGTTGTTGCCGGTAAAGTTCACAGTGAACGCACGACCAAAGGCCGAGATAGCGGCATATTTGCTGCTGGTACTGTACTGCCAGAATGTGCGTGAGTAGCCCGCCGCCTTCAGCTTATAGCCGATATTGTCGGTATTACCGGATACCAGTACATTCGCGTCATCAGTGGTAACCGCCAGAATACGGCTCAGACTGGAAGCCTCGATCGCCGCGGCCACCGAAATCACATCCGCTTCAACCAGATCGGCGCTATCGGCAATAGCCAGGCCGTACCAGTTGGTGTATTGCAGTGAGGCATTAACCGCCTGCAGCAGGGTTTCTACCGTGCCGGTTTCACCCTCCGCCAGCGTTTTCGCCCAGCGGCCGATATAGACCAGAGTGGGTTTTGGTGACTGTGAAAAGAAGATGGTCGCCGCCTCGTACTCGGGAGAATCGACACCAAAATCATCGCCGATATCCTCAATGGCTGAATACTGGCGAATACGCTCAGTGACCGGGATAACCGTAGAGGTACCCAGAATGAGGGGCGCACCGAAGTTACGCCCCGTTGCCGCTACCGGTGACATGATGACATCAACGTTAACGACATTGGAAACAGGTAAGCCCTGTGCCATGTTTTAATCTCCAAAGAATTGCACTGGCGCGTCGACCAGCGATTTAATGCCGTACTGGCGGATGATTTTGCGGCGCAGGTCAACGCTGATATCGTAGCGGCGCACCCACTGGTTATTGATGAGCTCGGGCAGGTTGAGGATCCGCCCATGCTGCAGGAACGTCAGCCCGACGTGGTTCAGTTCGTCGTTGTTCTGAGCCACCAGGAGGCCATCACGAAAGCGCGTGGCCGCCGCCAGCCCCTGCGGGCCATAAAAACAGAGGATCAGGCTGATGGTTTCATGCGACCACTGCTCGGTGTTCTCTTCACCCTGCACGTACGCGGGGTTGAAGTCCTCCTGGATGCCGGTAATACCGAACGCGCACCAGGTGGTGCCGTTTTTCGGGATAGCCTGCTGTGGGTCGGTCCAGCGCGGGTAAACCAGCGAGGCATCCAGCCCGGTCACGCCCCGTATCCAGCGACTGATTAGCCGTTCCAGATCTTCATCGTAGGGCGGCGAAGCCCCGACGGGTGTCAGGTAACCCGCCGTAGTGCTGTCATTACTCACTTGGCGTTCCCCCGTCGAATTCCATCAGCTCGCAATGCGCCTGAACGAAACCGGCACCGTACGCCGTATACGGGTCGACAAAGGTCACACGATATTCACGCCCCCTGTACGTCACAGTGTCAGCGTCTAAACCTGGCTGGCCCTGCGTCAGGCGGAATTGCGTCACGATGAGTATCGCCCCGTCGATGTTCTGTCCGGCGGCCATGCGCTTCGCTTCCAGAGAACGGTCGACAGTCACCACGCCAGAGAACGGGATATCCTGCGCGGTGTTAACCGGGAAGTTATCCTCATCAACCGTCTGCACCTGTCGGTGACACACCAGAGTCAGATCGACAAAATCCGGGTCTAACAGGACCTCTGTCACATCGAGCATCGGCATTATTTTTTCCTCACGACGTAGTTAATCGCCCGCAACAGGAAGCCATGCGCATAAAGCGGCTTGTCGCCAGGTAATCCCTTCGCTCGCCGGCGTTGGAGCGTTTTCTCCGAGAGAGGCGTGAGGCGGTCACCGTCACCGATAACCGCTTTTGAGGCGTCTCGGGCAATCTGTCCGGCGGCTTCAAGATGCTGCTCCGCCAGACCGGCATTACCCTCAAGCGCGGCCTGTGCGGCAAGTTTTAACCGAGCGGTGGTTTTATCCCGAGAATCCTCTATACCCATATCGAGAAAAGGCCGTGGCGGGAGCGTGACGATATCGCCGTCAATCTCCACGGTCGCCCCGGTAGACTGCAGGTAACCAATTTCGGCATTACTCAGTGGCGAATCCTCACGTGGAGGGCCAGCGGGAATGCCCACCAGCACATCGGTGCCAGACAGCTGCTTCAGCGCATCCAGAACGCTGCTGTAATTGTCTTCCCGAATTGTGAGCCCGCTTTTCATTCCGGCGTCCCCAGTTGAACCGCTCCGGCACCAAACATCATCAGGTATTCCCAGAACTCCGATCCGTAACGGGAGTTGTTCCAGAAACCGGCATTAGGGTCCAGGGTTGCGCTTGCGTCATAACTGGCTGAAACCTTATCCACTGATTTCGCGGTCTGTATGCCGCTATTTACGCCACCAGCAGTACCCACAGCCACACCACGCATATCGGCGGCGTAAAGGTACATATAGTGCGCAACATACAGCCCGACGATGTAGGGAAAGATATCCACGCCAAAGCGCGACTCACTCAGCATGGCATCAGCAAGATTCAGTCGAGCCTGAATCATTGGCGTGGGGTACTTTGTATCGTCAGCGAACTGCGGAAAGGTTGCCCTGAACTGCTCAGGCGTCGGCAGACTTTGATTTCTTGCCATTATTGGTAGTCTCCGGCAATTGCGCTTCGAGTTCAGCAATGCGCGCGTCTTTCTCGGCGATTTTTGCTTCCAGCTCAGCAATTCGCGGGTCTTCTGCAATCGCTGGCGCTTCGCCATCCGGTGAACAGTGCGCTTTTACGAACCAGTGATCAGCAACCGTGTCATCGACGTCGTGGAAGCCAACCGGGAAATGCTTTTGCTCTTTGCCGTCGTTGAAGTTAAACGGGGAGAGTACGTAAATCTTTTTCATTGCAAGTCCTCATGAGCGGCCCTTTCGGGCCGCCGCAGGTTAGATGCCGTCGACGTAGGCCAGAGTTTCAGGATAAACCGGCTCTACTGCACCCAGCTTGCCGTAATAGGTTACGAGCTGATACAGGCCGCGATACTGGATCGGCACGCTCATCAGCGGAACCATCGGGAAGCGAACGTATTTCTTGTCGTTGGTGTAGAACATCATGCGATCAGAGTTCGACACGCCACGACCTTTCGCCCATTTCACCGGACGGATGTTCAGAGGACGCCCGTTCTGGTGGTATGCGATGGTGTTGGTTTCCAGATAGGTCAGCAGGGACTGGTTACCAGCGCTGGATACGATGGTGCTTGCCAGCAGAGAGAACTGCTCCGGCGGGATCAGCAGGTCCGTCGGTACCATGGAGTAAGCCGAGTTGGCCCACGCTGCACTCAACCCGGCATTAATGCTCGCCCGGATTTCGTCAGCGGTGGAGGTCGCCCAGGTCTTCGCGGCGTTGGTCGGCGTTACCTGCGTCAGGTTCAGCAGTCCTTTAACGTTCAGACCGGAATCGCCGATATAAACCTGCTCGTCCGTGTCCATGTTCCACTTCAGCTGCATGCCGTCGTACTTCTGCGTGTCGATCGGGCGACCAACCTGCGCAGCTGCCTGCAATTCGGGAACGGTCCATCCCAGCTCCATACCCCAAAGGGTAAGCGGGAAGCCAGTTTTTGCGATGTCGACGTTAACGCCAGCCAGCGCGGTAGGGATTTTGCTAAGCCAGTTTTTACCGTTAGCATTCGGTGTACCGGCAGCAGCAAAGGTGGTGTTAGTGAACGAGCTGATCTCGTCAGCAATAGACACGTCTTCACGCAACTGGATATCGCGCGACCAGGTGAAATTCACCAGCGGCAGATTCAGTGTCTGATCGAGACGCTCCAGCTCATGGACAAGAAAGGCACCAGTGCCGTCGACTGTCGCCTGGTCAAATGTCATTGGCATTTGCGATTTCCTTAAATATTGAAGGCCAGCTCAATGTTGCCGCTGGTATCGCCAGGGCCATTGAAGTAAGCGTTAGTGATCTGGACGGTATTCGAGCCATCAGCGGCGGCAAGGAACGCGCCGAGAGGGCTTGAGGCGGATGGTGTGGCCACTCGCATGTAGACCGGGCCATGCAGCGCAACGCTGGATGCATCCACGCCGATGTTTACCGTGACGTAACCACGTACCAGGCAATCGCCGGTGAAGTTTTTACCGCTGCCTACCTGCTGGACTTTATCCGGCTGGCTGGCGGTCGGATACGGACGAACGTAAATGCCCACCAGCGCCGACGCTGTATCGCTCGCAGCGATTGGCACAAATTTCCCGGAGGAAATCTTGCCGCCAAGGCCGTAAGCGGGGAAAAGGTTGGAGGAGTCCAGCAGTTGAGGTTCAACCGTCAGATCCTGCGGACGAGAAATTGCCCCGGCGATGCCCGCTGGCATCCGGTAAAGAAATGTATTACCCATTGGTTAGCCTCGTTTAGACCAGAATTCCTGCGCGGCCTGATTCATACCGGCAATGGTTTTAACAGTGGTGGCAGTCTGCGTTTGCAGGCTGTCGACGGTTTTAGTATTGCGGTTTTTCGCCAGCTCAGAAACAGCCGTGAAAGCCATATCCACCGTGGCTTTTTTCAGCTTGCTGATATCGGCATCACCGACAATAGAGCGCACCAGAGATTGATCGGCAGAGGCGAGCACCTGACGTTTGAATGCTGTCGGCTTCGCCTTTTCTGGCAACTGGATGCCTGGCTGAATCAGATCGGCACGGTAAGCGGCGTCGCCGGTAACCTTACCCTCTTCTTCCTTTTTCTCCTCTTCGTCCTCGGCATCGCCGGTGCCAGGAGCGGTTGCCGCAGGCGTAAGCTTGGCAACCGCCTCAATCAGCGCCTTACCCCATGCAGGAATTTCTTCCTCACCATCGCCGGTACCAGGTAATGCCGGGCCGGGAAGCGGATTTTGCGGCGCAAGGTTAATGACTACGCCGCCGGGTGTCATAGAGGTCGATACATCGTTATCGCCAGTGACATCATCAGGCGGGTTATCAATGAGACTTGCCATTTCGGCAGCGTCCCCGGTTTTACGGGCCTTCAGGAGCCGGGTAAACCAGTTTTTAGTAGTGCTTGGCATAGAATCCCCTATTGCACAACGGAAACCGGCCCGCCCGTTAGGGACAAGGGCCAGATGGTTAGCGGTAATCGCAGATTGCTTTGCGAGACCAGGTGAAATTTGTTCGTAATCGGCGTCGTACCCGCAGCTGACCTCGTCATCACCATCATCAATAGCCTGCAGGGCTTCCGGGGTTTTGACGATGACATCAGCCAGCAGCAGATCGGTTTTATCCTCTGTGCCGCGCCGTACATTCTGGATGTGCCCGTGAGCCAGCTGGCGCCAGTTGTCAGGGGTAACAAAGATGATCTGCCCGTCAAAATCTCGCGGATGGCCGATAGTAACTGCCATGCCTTCGAATGACGCCATGGCTCGCTCGCTGAACACCTCTTCTGGCATCCGGCGTACGATGACCTTCCCTCTGTCGTTTGGGACAAGCTCAGGCCGCTCTGTGGCGTCGTACTCCTGCTCGCCAGTCCTTGCGATCGGGACGTCCTTAAACAGGACTGACCCATCAGCAAGTTGAAAGCGGGTATTGCCCAGGCGGGTTTTAAAGAAATATTTCATGGGTTACCTGCTGAATTGCGGGCATTGAAAAGGCCGCTCATTGGCGGCCTGTTATTTTACAGGGTCAGGTATTTGCACTTCCGACCAACACTTGCAGTTAGACAGGCACCCGGCGTGTCCGGTCATACCATCGAGCGTTGGCGGACTATCCCAGCGTACAAACTTATCTTTCATTTTTCGGTGTGATGGCCTGGTGCCTGCACCTTCAATACGCCACCAGTACCCCTCAGAACCAACGGATAACGCCCGAGCCTGAGTTAATGCGCCAGTTGCACGCCCTATCTCAGTGCGGGCTATCATCCGCGCCCTGCTGGCCGCCACGTCACCGGATTGCATGATCATCTCGTAAAGCTGATCGGGGCGCTCACCATGGATGACAGCCTGTATCGCACGCTCCTGAATTTCCCTGACACGTCCTGCCGCCTCTAATGGCAGAGACTTCATGTAGCGAATCTGTCGGTAAACGATGTCTTGTGCCACCATGCCGACATGAGTGTTACCAATCACGTCACGCAGACCAGCTGATATTTCTTCCGAAACAGAACGCCACTGATTCCACTCTTCTCGCTCCACCTGGGCAAACATCTTTCGACCGACCATTTCGGCCCAGTCGTCGATCACCACGGAGTAGTCAACAAGCGATTTAGCAATGCTCTCAGCGCTTGCCTGTGAACCATCGTAGGAACCCGTGACGATTTGATTTATCTGGTCGACTATCGCCAGTAGGCTTTTCTGATACTGGACCTCCGATCGGCGGCGGAGGGCTGGTTTCAGATTCAGTCTCCTGCCACTGTTTCGCCGCATTCTGGATATCCTCATCGCTAATTGAAGCACCGATGCCGGTAACGTCAGACAGTTCGCGCAAATCGGTCAGAGCAGCAGCCGGCGACATTCCCAAATCACGCACCGCGGTTGCCAGGGCGGTGGTCGTGTTGGTCGCCACCGTGGAGCGATCGGTGTCGCTCATCTGCCACAGGGGGTTAAACTCAAAGGTGAAATCTTGCGGCAACGGCTCGCCAAACTCTGAGCGATGCAGTACATCGAATAACAGGCGGATGTGAGGCCGTAAATCTCGCTCCTGCAGAGTTCCCACGTCATCGTAGTAATTCGCCAGGTCAGCATCACCGGTTGAGAAACCCTTCGGCGATTGGCGGAACAAGCGGACCAACGGGATCCCCACCGCCCCCGCGATATCCTCTTTAAATTCACTAAGCAGATCTGACAGACCAGCGAAAGAATAGGAGTGGGTTTCAAAGGTGTCATCGGCATCAAAAAGCGACATCCCCTCATTTGTCTGGTACTGGCGAACTAACTCCATTTGTTTAACCAGCGCTTCGAATGGTTTACCGCCCATGGCGATAATTTCACGCAGCTTTTTAATCTTTGCCGTTCGCAGATGTGCCTTGTAGGCAAGCTGGGCGGCGCCGACGCTGGTGCTATCGTAGGAAGTCAGGCGATCGAAGATGCGCTCGACAATGGACATGCCCCACTCGTTTTCGGTGATTTTCTGCTGGTACGGCAGTTTCACACCATCCATACGGATCAGGCGGCTGTGGTGAACAGTCCACGCAGGAAGCCCCTGCGCCGTTGTCACGATTTCATAGAATTCAGGCTTGCCGAGGTTAGGGCCAAGTGCCTTAATGCGCCTGGTGAGCTGTGGGTTAATCATCCAGCGGTCAAGTACAGCCAGACCTTTAAAGCTGCCCTTGCCGACCTTATCCAGCACCAGCGGCGTCAGAGGTGCCTGACCTTCAATCAGAATCAGCGCCACCGCCCCGCCATACAGCCGGGACCATTTCAGCGTCTCGTTGATGCAATCCCAAAGCTGAAGCTCATCGAACCGTGATTCAAGAATGCCACGGCGTTTCGGGTCTATCTCACTGGTGATCCGCACGCCCTTTTTGGTCATATCGTCCGCTTTCGAATCGACTGCGGCGCCAATAATCCAGGAGGAACGATAAGCCCATTCGATGAGCAGGCGGTTGCGGCTGGTATAGTTCGCCCTGTAGGTCGATGCGGCATGCTGGTTAGGCTGCTGCATACCGACACGGGCAACAAAGTTATCGTACGAATCCGCCGTGGCGACTCGTCCTGTTTTCTTCGCCATGGTGATTATTCTCCGGCTTTTTCGGTACTCGTGGCGGATAGGATAATTTGTTAAAAAACGACCCGATTTAACATAATGACTGTTACCCGCACCAGCCGGATCCCTCCCATGATGAAATGTCCGCCAAAGGCTTATTTATCCGGGATAAGTGGCTAAAAGCGCGTGAATAAAACATGCATAAACAGGGTCAAAAAATGAATAGCGGTAATTTTGCGTGAAACGCTTATTTCCGGGGGTTTAGCTGTTTCCCAGCGCTTCCCAGATATCCATCGCCGTATCGGTTGGGGCAAATGCCATGATGAAGGCATCGGCCACGTTCGGCGATGGCACATCGCGCTTAGCGAGGTCTTTCTTGCTTTCCACCATCACACGCCCGTTTTTGTCAAAGTCACGGTGCGGAGTGGTTAGCTCCAGCTTGAGTTTTTCCAGTAGTGGACAGGATGAGTCGATGCTTATCAGCTCATCTACCGGGTACTGCTCACCGTTCTTTACCGCGTTGAAGGTGTTGCGAAAGCGATCCGCTACCAGCCACCAGGCTTGCGCTTTGAGGTTGGCGAAAAAATCCTTGTTCGGGATGCCAATGTATTCGTAGTCCGGCTCATTCACACCAGCGCCTGCGTTGAATCGCTGATAGTTGATGCGGGATGCGTTCATGTTTTCGCGCTTACGATCCTCATTAATTTCTGAGAATTTAGCGCCAGCTGATGCCCCAACGCCGATTGAGTCGTAGACGATATCAGCATCGCGCTCCAGCGCCGCCTGATACGTACGCTGGCAGCTCTTCAGCAATTCGTCTTCTTTCGCCTTCCACTCATCCGCCCAGTAGACGACGGAGCCGTGGCGATAGACGTTAGCGCACTTATCGGCGCCGCTATCGGCAACGTCGAAGCCAATACGCTTACGCCCGCTCGGTTCGAAATTAAGGACTTTGTGGGCGTCCACAGCAGCCTCAATCCATGACAGCTTGATAATGGCAGCATCATCATCCGACTCTGGCACGCCTTCGTAGACGTGCTTAAACCCATCTGGATCCCGACGCTTGGCGGCTTCAATAACCTTCAGCATGGTGTCGGACAAAAAGGGGTTTTCATCGTAGTTGATTTTGCGTATCAGCGTATCTTCTGGCGGATCGACCACAAAGTTACGCCACACGAAATCAGTCACCAGTCCGGGGTTAAAGATAAACCAGCACTCTGAGCCCTCTTTACGGATGGTAGGCTCAAGTATCTTCCACTGGTATTCCGTCAGCGCGTGGGCCTCTTCAAGCCACAGAACGCTGATACCTTCCAGAGACTTAATCTCTTCAATGTTGCGCCAGAGCCCATAAAACACGAATTCAGACCCGGTCACCCGGTTAATGATTTTGTTGTTCAGAATGCGGAAACGATGCCGCAGGCCAAAGCGGTCAATCTGAATTTTGAGCAGGGTATACACCGACTCTTCAATTTTGTTCTGGATCTGACGTGCACAACAAAAGCGCAGGCTGTATTTATTCGACAAAAATATGGCGATGCCAGCGGCATCCCATGATTTTGACGATGACCGGCCACCATAAAGCACTTTGTTACGCGCCTGCGTCGTCCAGAAGCTACGCAGGGCCGGATTCAGCGTCGGTTTGGATGTCAGAGTAGAAGTCATTGAGGTCACGCTCTCCGTTGCCATCATCAATACCTGCATCACGGCGAAGACGATCGGCCTCCAGCGACACCTTATCAGTAGCGGCCTTGCGATAGTCTGTATCAGCAAATATTTTGCCTACCGTCGCAAGCGTCCCAACGATGGACTCAATACGAACGGTATTGCGCATCATCGCCTTCTCGGCGGCGCTGATATTTTCCATCAGCACCTTTCTTTCCTGGTCCCCTTCAGCATCTTCCAGCTTGGTCAACCACCGGCCAATATTCTCTGCGGCGACAAGGTTGTTAGCCCGAAGGCGAAATAATTCGTCTTCGAGTGTCAACGCTTTCGCGTCTTCAATGACCTCATCTTTAAGCAGAAGGCGGCGGGCGTAACCACCGTGTTTTAACGCCTGCTGGTTGCCGGGTTGAAATGGGTTAGTCGGCGGATCGGTACGCACCCCGCGTATCGGTTTCGTATCTGGTGGAGGTTCGGCTTTTGGTTGCGTACTTTTTTGCGTACGGCCAGCGCTGGCAGGCTTTTCGCTGGTACGCGCCTTACTCTTTTGCGTACCACTTTGCGTATCATTTTTGCGTACCTGCGTACTGGCCTTGCGTACCCAATCAAACTTTTTAGCCCTCTTCCTGATAGCCCCTTCAGTAACGCCGTATTTATCGCCTATATCACGGAGACTAAGGACTCCGGCCCGGTACGCCGATTCGATGGCCTCCCAGTCCGGTGTTGCCATAATTTTGTCCTCGCCTTGACATTATCGAGCCACCTCTGGAAGTGGCTCTGTAATGCCCTACTGACGTTTTGATTCTGCTTGCCTGATATCGGCCTTATCCCGGTTGCACTGCCCAAGCGCTGATAGCAGGCTGACGTTTAAATCCAGGCTCTGGCCCCACGTCAGGTTGTCAGGGATTTCCGGTTGCGGAGTGTCAGCCGTCAGGCTCGCTGGTAACGGGACCACCGGCACTTTGACGTAGACCGTTCGCGTATTGTTGCAGCCGCTTAACTGCGCCAGCAGGCACAGGGCGATTAGTGCAATCATCATTCGCAACAGCAACCCGGATATCAGCCGAGGCTCCCGATGCGTCCAGTGCGATCTGCTCTTTTGCATGCTGATTGGCCTCGACGATGGTGTTGAAGATGGTCATGGTGGTCAGAACGTTGGATGTGATGGTCTGGGCTGCTTTTACCTGCTGCTCGGCATTATCAGCGCGAGTTTTTTCCGCCTGATACGCCTCATGGAAGTGACTCAGCCCCCACCAAAGGATAAGAATCAGGCTAATTATGGCGACGCCAAAAACTGCTATTGTGCGGCTCATTTCTGCCCCCACAGACAAACTTCGCGCTCAATCTCGCGACGAGTTACCAGGCCTTTCCACTGTTTGCCCTTGGCATAGGTCCAGCGGCGCAGCTGATCACATGCACCTTTCTGGTCGCCCTGGTTGATTTTGCGCAGCAGAGTGGAGGTCTGGAAGTTTCCTGCGCCGACGTTATAAGCGAACGAGTACAAAGCCCCGCGCATTGTTTCGGGGATCGGCTTCTGGATGTACGGGTTAATCTGGCGAGCGACGGTGTTCAGGTCTTTACTGAGCAGCGCGCGGCATTCAGCCTCGGTGTACTTCTTGCTGAGCAAGATGTCTTTGCCAGTGTGTCCATAACAGACAGTCCAGACGCCTACCACATCCTGATAGGGGTCGTATCGCACACCTTCAAGACCATCGTTACCGGTTGGGCCAGTGATGAGCGCAGAAGCAATGGCTATGGCGCCACCACCGCCGGCGATCACGCCAATCAGTTTTTTCCTCATTGATGGCGTCATGTTCACCCCTGTGTATCACTTGCGATCCGCTTCAAAGCCTCGGTAACCACTTCGGCTGAAGCCGGGCGGTCACCTCCAGGCTTTGCGGAGACATCAGCCAGATAACTGGCCAACAGCTGCGTGCGCTTTTTCTCTTCATCAAGTCGCTCTCGCTCTTCCTTACGCTTTGCGTAATACGTCTTGATTGTGAAGAAGGCAGAGATCAGGGCGCCAATGATGAAGACATAATCCTGCAGACTCAGGACTGAAAAGATACCAAGCAAGGCTGACCACCAGTAAGGCAGATTGTGACCATCGGTTGGGTTCATACGTTGCATCTCTCACCTCCGATAATGTTCGGGGTGCTATCTGTAGTCAGTAAAAGGTTCAGGGCCGTCGGGCTGATTTACCAACAAAGCGTCGAGGGTGATACCCGCGACCCTGAAAATAAAAAACCCGCTCAAGGCGGGAAGGAATACCAAGGGTAAAAGTGACGGCGCGGTAGCCGTAATGGTCCCAAGGTAGAAGGATATGGTGGCCTGTTGCGTTGTTGGCGCAACGCCCTGATGGATTGGATTATGAGCCCGTCATCAGGTCAGGCCATTATCTGGCGGGACAGGAAGGATTCGAACCTTCGACCATTCGGTTAACAGCCGAACGCACAACCGCTGTGCTTCTGACCCTGAAATGAAAAAGCCCCGCACGATGGCGAGGCTCGGTGTTCTGATAGGTCAAACGCAAATACGGCAACCTACACTAAATATATTGCTCATTTGTTCATTGAAATGCAAGCACGTTGTGACTCTTTTTTGCAATTTTCCTCACGCTTTCGCGATCGTTAAACGCATTTTGCAGCGGCTGGTACAGGCAGAATAGCGCCGCGTTGATAATCTGCTTAACTTCCCGGCGGATGGTTGAAATGCTCGGGTGCTTATACTGGTTTCCGGCGCGGGTCTTCATCAGGCGAGGTTTGCTCACAGCATGCTGCCATGAGGCGATCCTTATCTCGCTTGAGTTGCAGACGTAATAGGCAAAAATTACCTTCCATGCATTCTCATCTACGTTTTTCAGGTAATGCCGGATAACGGCATCAATCAGCAACCCGTCATCATCGCTGCATACTGGCCTTGATGGTGCTTGCGGTTCAACCGTGGCCATGAACTTGGCAATCATATTTATCATCGCCTTGTCTATCTTCCCTGTCTGGCACCACGCGCCCCAAAGCTGGAGCCACTGATCTATCCACTGGTGCTGTTCGTTGGTTAATTCCAGTTTCATGCTGTCTCTCCCAGGGTCTGATAGATGCGAACGAAATTTCTCAGTATGCGGTAGTCAACCAGTACGGTGCCGCGGTGCCGGCAGAGGCGGAGCTTTTGCCAGCGGTCACGGATGCGCTCTATGGCGAGATGGTTCATGCAGCCTCCCGTTGTTTTATGAGCGCACGGCGTAGCGCGCTGTAATGGCGCCTGATGCCTTCCAGTTCTTCGATGGTGTATCGGTGAGGGGTGTTGTTGTTTTCGAGCGCCTCGACGCGCTCAGCGCCGATTTTCTCTAACAGAGCAATGCGGTACTGCTGCTGGTTCCCTGACATCTGCACGTTGCAGTGATGACACTGCTTGTGAATGTTGTCCTCGTTGTAGCGCAGGTGTGATGCTTTACCGCGGGAACGGTAATGGCCGGCCTCCCACTGAACCGTTTCTAACGTGCCGCAGCTGATGCACGGCAGATCGTGGTCACGCTCGCGGATATAGTCGTTAACGACACGCTGGGTCATGTCTTCCCAGTGTCGGAGAGGTTTCACAGCTGCTTTGCGCTTGCGCCAGGCCGCGCGCTCTTTCTTCGCTTTCGCCTGAGCCTGCTTTTCGCGCTTCTTCTCCAGTTCCTGCATGGCAAATTCAGCGCCATGCTCAGGGCAGCACCAACGATGGTTTTCGAATAATGCGGTGAATTTTGCCCGGCAGATTTTGCACCGGCGCTGAGTACGTTTAAGCATGTGGCCTCCTTGCTCTCAGGCGGAGCCACTTCTTATCCACCAGGCGGGCGGTGTAGTCTTTCAGGGTCGGGATATCGGAAGGTTTTACTTCGACCTTGCGCTTGCGACGTGCCAGCACGCGGAAGATGCCGCGTTCCATTACTTTGGCGAGAAGGCTGCTCATCAGGACTCCTGCTTTTGCTGCAGTTGCTGATATTCGCAACCATGTGGAATGGTGAGGGCCAGACCAAACTGAGCGCACCAGGCCTCTACTTTGGCCAGGAAGATGTGCATTTCGCCGGTATCAAGATCGGAGGTATGCCGGGGTTCCCAGGTTGTGGTTTTCTCACCGGTGATGAAGTCGGTGTATGTCACCTCTTCGCAGCCCAGATAGGTCTTTTTGAGGTTGCGCTTAACCCATTCAGGGGTTGCGTCGGTACGTCCGGAATTAATCAGGTATTCGCTGATTTCCGCGTACCACATGTGACTGAGTGCGTTCTGGCTCAGGCTGCGCTTTTCGCGCCACTCTTTGACCTGCAGGCGCAGGCATTTCCCGTCAGAGAGCTGCTCCTGAAGAATCTTGCCTATAGCGCTGAAATTGCCGCTGTGCAGTTTGATGCCGCATTGAGGGATGTTCACGCTTCACCTCCGCAGAGGCCAAACGCTGAATGCAGAAAATCGCCGGTGGCTTTCGCCATCGGTGACAGGAATTGCTGTAAGGTTTTGTGCGCCATGTGTCCCCACTTGGCGCCGGAATCTAGTCGTCAGTTGCTCAGGCTGACGAGGTAATTATGACAGGCTAAATCCCTAATTGCAAAACGAGCATAGGCTATTTTTTCTCGTTCTGACTGGCCATTTCAAGATAGCGCGGATCGGATGCTCGGGGTAACTGTACGCTTTTCTCGCGATAGTAGCGGACGCGTTCCATGAAGTATTCGCGCAAATGCTCTGGCTGCTCTCTGGCTACCTGCTCCGCTATCACCGGCATGTTCAGGCGCTCTTTGTAGGCGACGCCGGAGGCTGCCAGGTCGACGTTGACCTTGTCCTGCTCGTCTTTCGATTTGGCTGCAATATACCACTGTGACATAAAAATCCCCTCTGCTGTGGAGGGGATTATATAGCATCAACTGGATGGGTGCGCAGCTTTGCATTCTTAGGGGGATCATGCAACATTCCAACAAGGATCGTTTGCTGCTCGAGGTCCATTTTCTATACTGATGCCTACATGACAATGACTCACACTACAACCGAACCATCTATGCCAATGAATGCCATCCATGCACATTTCAAGAGTTTGATCATTCCCTCTGAATCTAACCCCCTCAAACAACATGTCAATGCGCTCCACAATAATACCATGCGGAGGGTTTAATTTTAAAACAAGGACTATGTCACCAGGCCCACTACGTATTGTTATTCTAGGGCCAATACACTCAACATCCCAATTTCCGGTACTGACAGACCATTCATTATCTTTAATAACAAGGGCATCTCTTCCAACGGAGTCACAAAACACCCCCGAAAGCAGCATTGGTGAACTAACTTCCTGAGGTGGGCGAACAGATAGCAAAGAGCGCCCATTAACCATAATCAAATGAGCACAATCATAGAAAGTGACCCCCGCAAATACGACTCGAATCGGATCGCTATGAAAGTCAAACATTTCATTAGCGTGCCCATTCCGAATACAAACGGGGTTTTGGTTAGCTTCGGCTACAGTCTCTCGAGACAATCTTCCTCGCGCGCGACTTTGATTGCACCTAGGGCACAACAAAGTCATACCAGCAGGATTATGCTCTGTAGCATCGACAAAATCAGGAGCAAAATGCTCATAATCATAGAAGCCTAAACCACAAATTACGCAACCGAAACCACATCTCTGTCTGACCTCTCTTTTGACTCCTTCAGGAATCGTTCTAGACAACCCATGATCATTAGTATTTGCCATTCATATGCACCTCACATAAACCTGTTTAACTATAATCGATGCATATAAGGATTAATACCTCCCTGTAATATGATAATAAAATTATTTGTTACCTCATATCATTGATTTTATTATATTAAATATAGTCAATTCAAAAACTCATGCTGGAAATTATAAGATCCAATTTGTCTTTCATGGCATACCTCCGTTGAGTATGGCAGCGCGGCTTTGCGTTCTGCGGGGGATTTACTCATCTCGCACCTCTAACGTCGCCTAAGAAACTGTATCCGCAACCCAGCCGTTACATTTCCTGCACCGGAATACTGTCACTCCCTCATGCGAATAAACGAAGTTTCCTATGACTTCCGGCTCTTTGTTCTCATCCGGATAGAACGGCCTTTTTCCATCCGTTCTACAACTCATTTTGGCACTTAGTTCAATGCTGATGGGCTCTCCACAGCTACAAGTTCCCTGAATAATTTCCATCATTTCAACTCCTGCGGGGCGGCCGCGAAATGCTCAACGCCTTTTGCCCAGATTTCTTTGATAGTCGTCCAGGTAACCGGTACCGTGATTTCAATTCTGCCGCTGCCGTCGCATGTTTCGCACTCATCATCACCAAAACATTCCGGGCAGTTTACGAACTTTGTTTCTGAAAACTCACCAGATAGAGCGCCCTTCGCGCCGTTCTCAGCGGTTAGGCACTCAGGCACCATCACATACCCCTCTGGAATCGCCGGGGAGTTGCCAGCATTTGGATGCAGAGCGCGAATCCCTTCGGCTAATTCTTCCAGGGTGGATGAATATCCGCGCTGGGCATCATTGCCGAACTCGAACGCTCCGGTATCAGGATCAGACCATCCATGCTCGCTGTCGTATGCCTCACGCTGCTTATCTATCCATTTGGCGGCGGCTTCAATGCCATCGCGATAGAAAGTGACTACTGGCGCTGGCTGCTCTTTGATGTGCAAGCGAGGTTCACCGTCTTTCGGCTCAGGCCATTCGCGCTGTTTGTTCACTGCCAGCTTTTCGATCATCGCCTGGGTAATCTGTTCGTCGGTGATACCGGCACGACGCTGGGCATCCCACATCAGGAATTGCATATCAGCCCACTCCGACAGGTCATCTGGTTCCGCTGCGGCCTCCATAGCCTCTTTTGCCAGGTGCTTCAGTGGTCCAACAGGGCCGACATTACCGAATGTTGCCTGTGACCACTCTGAGTGCTCGCGGCGTACCTGCTCTCGGTCCTTTGCTGGTTGCGCTGGCGGATAATTTGCCAGCATCCAACTAATGACGTAGTCGGCCTTGAACCGCTCAACCGGAAATCCTTCATTCCAGTCACGGAAGTGATAGATAACTTTTGCCAGCTCAAGTTGAAGCGCCACCGGCTCGCTGTCCATTGCGGCCAGCGCTATACGAGCCAGCTCCTCGGCCTCCTCAGCTGGCAGCATTACGTTGCTTCCGGCGCCGTAGGTGTCACGCCATGATTTAATTTTTTCCAGGCGCTCTCTGGTTAATTTGCTGGTCATTGGTTGGCTCCCCGTGAAATTTTGTGGCCCGGCGCATAGCAGCGCTGGCGGTCTTTGCTTATGCGCCAGCCAGCTTTGCGCGCCTGTTGAGAAATGTCGGTCATATTCCGGCCGATGAAATCAGCCTGCCCCTGCGGATAGATTTTCCCTGACAGACAACCATCACAGTCGCAGTAGAGGTCCGCGCAGAATCCTTCAGTGATAGCCATCACTCAACCTCTACCTTGATGCCAGCGGCAGACGAGAACACCTCAAAGGCAGCCCGCCAGGCATCTTCGCAATATGCAATTGTCATGGTTCCAGCTGTCGCGGGGAGTTTTCCGTATGCCCATTTTCCGAATCCGTATGCCTGGCCATCTTCATCATCCGGCAGCTTCACGGTGACGGTGCGGGACTCCAGCTCGGCGATTCGTTGCTCAGCCGCCTTGCGCTTGCGGAACTGCGCCTTACGACTGGCTCTCAGATTATTTTTAGCCAGTTCAGCCATGTAGAGTTGGCGCTCTGCGTTAGCCAGCCGTTGACGAACTTCATCGTTCTCCAGTTCATCAATCCGCTGCTGCGCCTTCTCCAGCGCCTGCTCTGCGGTTGCGCACGCTACGGCGACCTCATGAAGCCGTGATTCTGAATTCTCCAGCGCCTCTACCAGCTCCTTTAGGTCTCTGGTTTTAATATTCATCTGAGGGTTGAAATTGCTTACCGCGCGATGTGCTTCAAGTTTTAACCTCAGCGCCAGTTCGGTGATATTAGTTGTCATATGGATAGTCCTGGTACTGGCTCATTTCATCAGATGGATGATTATCAATTTCATCATCTTGCGGAATGCAGATATGCTGGCTACGTTCGCTTGGATGGTAGTAACAACGGCACTTTTGGCAGCATTCATGTGGGGCATGTAAATCTGCAGCTGTATTCATTGGTCATCTCCCTCTCGCTTATTCCAGCGCTCAACCGCAGCTTCTTCGCTTTCCTGATATGCAGACTTTGCCTCGCAGCCACTGCATGAAGCACGGAAGTGCCCTGAAATTTCCCTAACGCTTATGACTTTGCAGCCGCAAAAAGGGCATGATTTGGCTTCATGTCTCATTTGTCGGCCCCCGCACGCAGCTCAGAGGAGTGGACGCGCAACACGTTGATTGCATCACTGACGCCAGGAGCCTGGTGATTCAGCATCGTCATGATGGTTTTAATTCCTGACTCCACCCCATCAGCCTTAATCCCG
>NZ_JAGRRB010000020.1:0-101908 GCF_018223925.1 Klebsiella sp. 10 | reverse complement strand
CTACGCTTAGCCGGGCTACAACTGGTGCGCTCCATTTATGCCGGATGGCGGCATAAATGCCTTATCCGGCCTACGTTCCTTCCTGTGGGACCCCACCCCAGGACCGGCAAGCGCAGCGCCGCCGGGCAGGACACTTCAAGCTCCATACCTATGGTTGTGCCGGATGGCGGCATAAATGCCTTATCCGGCCTACGTTCCTTCCTGCGGGCTCCCCCCCAGGACCGGCAAGCGCAGCGCCGCCGGGCAGTCAGACCCGTGCCCTGGTGGCGTCATCAATTCTTTATCTCTGGCTTAATCGGCGGGCGATACGCTCAAGCTTCATCATCAACAGCAGCGTGACGCCCACCAGCACAATGGTCAGCGCCGAGCCATCGGCGATATTGCCGCGATCGGTGAGGCTGAAAATGGTCACCGGCAGCGTCGTCCAGCCCGGCGGATAGATCATCACCGTCGCCCCTAGCTCTCCCATCGACAACGACAGGCTCAGCGCCAGCGCTGAAATCATCCACGGCGTCATCAGCGGCAGCGTCACATGGCGCAGGCGATACCACGGCGAAGCGCCCAGGCTGGAGGCGACGTTTTCAATATCAGCGGAAATACGCGCCAGCCCGGTCGTTACGTTGCTGAAGGTAAAGGCGGAGATCAGCACGAAGTGCGCCGCCAGAACGATAAAGAAGGTGCCGTTCATCTGCAGCGGCCCCTGGCTAAACGCCACCAGAATGCCCAGCCCGACGGAAACCGAGGGGATGGCGCTGGGCAGATAAAACGCCAGGCCAAGATATTTCTGTAGCGTCGCGCCATACTGGCGCAGCGCCAGCGCCGCCCACATCCCGCACAGCAGCGCCAGCAGGCTGGCGCAGAAGCCCACCATCAGGCTCGAAAACAGCGAATCCCACGCCGCGCCGCGAAAGGCGTTAACAAAGTGGGCAAAGGTAAAGCCGGTGGGCAGCAGGCCATTCCATTGTTTACTCAGGCTGGAGAGTAAAATCACCGCCAGCGGCAGCAGGAAAACGCCGGCAAAAAGCGTCACCGCCAGCGCGCCCGCCGCCGCGCGGCCTTTACGCGACCAAATCAACATCGTTAACTCCTTACGCCAGTGCGCGCCGCCGCCAGCCGATAGAGCATAAACAGCCCCAGCGACAGCAGAATATTGATCAGCGCAATCATGCAGGCCACGCTGTAATCCGACTCCAGAATCGCCTTGCTGTAGACCATCATCGGCAGGGTATTGACCCCTTTGGCGCCAATAAACAGCACGATCCCGAACTCGTTAGTGGTCAATAGCAGGCACAGGCTGCCGCCCGCCATCAGCGCCGGGAGCGCTGCCGGGAAGATAACCTGGGTAATCACCCGTAACGGATGAGCGCCGAGAATACTCGCCGCTTCCAGCTGGCTCTTATCTATCTGCCGCAGTCCCGCCATCAGCGGGCGCATCACCAGCGGCGTAAAGACGGTAATCTCCGCCAGAATCACGCCGTTAATCGAATAGAGGAAGTCTACCGGCGGCAGTTCAAAAGCAAACAGCGCCATCAGGGTGCCGTTGAGCAGCCCCGCCGAGCCGTAAATAAAGGTGAACGCGAGAGTGATAAGAAAGGTCGGCAGCGCAATAAAAGTATCAATGACCCGGCCCACCAGTTGGCTGCCGGGGAACGGAATAAACACCAGAATCAGCGCCAGCACGCTGCCGAGCACCAGACAGCCAAGGGTAGCGAACACCGCAATCTGTAAGGTATTGAGCAGCGCGCCAATAAAGCGCTTAGAGTCGATCACCTGCCAGAAAGTCTCGAGGCTCAGGTTGCCGCTGGCGTCACGTAATGCCTGTTCGGCGATCAGCAGTAGCGGATAGAAAAATAGCGTCGCCAGCACCAGCAGCGGCAATGCCAGCCACAGGTAAGGCCGTAAATTTCGCGCCGGACGCGCAAGCGTGAGGGTTTGCGCCATCATTGCACCTCGATCAGAACCGCATCGCCAGGTTCGAAGTAGAGCGCCAGCTTGTCCCCCGCTCGCGGCAGCGGGTTCACGTGGGTCATCACAATCCGCACCGCTTCGCCGGCAACATCGCACAGCAGATGCGTCAGATCGCCCTGCCAGTGCACCGACGTCAGGGTGGCGTTGAGACGATTACTGGTTGCCGATCGCGGCGCCAGGCTCATGTGCTGCGGGCGAATGCATAACAGCTTGTTGTTGCCATGCAGGCCGCCCCGGCTGAAGGCGTTAATCAGGCCGCCGCCACAGCTCACGCTAACCAGCCCCGGCTCGGGGCTGTCTTTCAGCGCCGTCGCCTGCAGGATATTGGCGCGGCCGAGGAATTCGGCGCTAAAGCGGTTCGGCGGATAGTGGTACAGCTCGTGCGTTTCGCCGTGGGCGATCAGCGAGCCATCTTTCATGATGCCGATTTTGTCCGCCAGGGTCAGCGCTTCGGTCTGATCGTGGGTGACGTAGAGAATGGTCAGTTCCGGCAGTTCGCGATGCAGACGGGCAATCTCTTCCACCATGTTATGGCGAATTTGCGCATCCAGCGCCGACAGCGGTTCATCAAGCAACAGCACCCGAGGACGCACGGCAATCGCGCGGGCTATCGCCACGCGCTGCTGCTGGCCGCCGGAAAGCTGATGCGGGTAGCGGGTGGCGTAATCCGCCATGCCGACGATTTTTAAGGCTTCAGTCACCCGCTCGGCGATAAGCCCCCTGGGCTGCTTTTGCGCCCGCAGGCCGAAAGCAACGTTATCTTCCACCTTCATATGCGGGAACAGCGCGTAGTTCTGCACCACCATCGCCAGCCCGCGTTTGTACGGCGGCAGCTGGGTGACGTCAGTATCGCCGATCAGGATCCGCCCGCCAGCCGGTTGCACAAAACCAGCAATCGCCCGCAGCACCGTGGTTTTCCCGGAACCGGAAGGGCCAATCAGCGCCAGCACCTCACCGGGCTCAATGGTCAATGACAGCGGTTTTAAGACCACGTTGCCGTGGTATGAAACGCGCAGCGAGTCCAGGGTGATCCCGGACGTCCCCGCCAGCGACGGGGAAGAAGTGACGGTGGTTTTCATCAACATCAGGCTTACTCGCTATCGGTCACTTTATGCCAGCGGGCAATGTCAGCCGACAGCGATACCGCGACATCGTCCCAGTTAGGTTCCCAGCTCTTCACGCCGTCGAGCGCCGCTTTCGCCGCCTTAAAGTTAGCATCATCCGGCGCTACATCGTTGCGTACCGGCAGGCCCCAGGAGCGCGCGCTGACGCTGGATTGCGCCGGTTTATCCAGCAGGAAATTGATCAGCTTTTTGCCGTTTTCGCTGTTCGGTCCGTTCTGTACCAGCCCGATGGTGTAGGGCAGCGCCAGCGCGCTGCGCTCGCCTTTGTCATCCGCCGGCCAGAAAATTTTAACGTTCGGGTTACGCGCCATCTGCGACAGGTTCATCTGCAGATCGCCGTTGGCGACGTACAGCTCGCCTTTGTTGACCAGCGCCGTCAGCTTACCGGTCGAGGCCGATGGGCCAACGTTATTGGCCTGCAGCTTGCCCAGATACTCGAAGCCGGCGTCTTTGCCGCCGAGGCTGTGGAACGCCTGCAGCATCACCGCGGTACCGTCGCCCGCCTGGCCCGGCGTGGAGTACTGCAACTTGTTCTTAAAGCGGCTATCCAGCAGATCCTGCCAGCTGGCCGGCGCGGTTTTCAGCAACTGGCCGTTATAGATGAAGGTCAGATAGTTGTTCACCAGCGGCGAATAGCGGTCGTTGGCGCCGGGGATCTGCGCGCTACCTTGCGGGGTAAAGGTTGCCAGCAATTGCTCTTTCGCGGCGCGCTGGATAAACGGCGGCACCGTGACCAGCACATCAGCCTGTGGATTGGTGCGCTCCTTCGCCAGACGTTCGACGATCGCGCCGGAGCCGCCTTCCACATACTGCACTTTGATGCCCGTCTCTTTGGTGAAGGCAGCGAACTGGCTCTGATACCAGCTGTTATCGCCGTCATGCAGGCCGTCGGCGGAGTAAACCGTGACGACGCCGTCCGCCCAAACCGGAGAGCTGGTCAGCGCGAACAGGGACAGCAGAGCAAGTCGGGAGAGTTTCATCGTGTAAGCCTCATCGGATAGTCAGTTATTCTGGTGTAGACCAGATTTAGCTTCACGCTACCGGGGGTTTATGACAAAACGATGAAAGAAGTGTGTCGAAGGAGTTAAAACGAGCGGGATGCGTAGCCCCGGCACGCGCTAGCGCCACCGGGGAGATCAAAAAATTTAACTAATAAAATCAATGGGTATCGACTTCGATCCGCAGGCTATCATGCCGCCAGTATTCGATATCGTAGTCGAGAATACGCCCGTGCTGATCGTAATTCAGCCTGCGCAACAGCAGCGCCGGGCGCCCCTCCATCACCCCCAGCGCCTCGGCGGCCTGCGGCGGCATTGAGGTGGGATAAAACGACAGATGCATACTGGTATAGATCAGGTCGTAGTGAGTTTGATAAATCTCGGTCAGACTGCCGTTGAGATCGTGGCGCAGCAGCTCAGGCACCCGCGCGGGCAGACAGTGGTTTTCGCAGTAGCACACCGGCCGGCCGTCGGCATAGCGCAGCCGGGTCAGCAAATAGACCTGATCGAAGGGCTGCAGCGCCAGCGGCGCCATCACATCCAGCGGCACGGCAGCCAGGCGGCCATCAAGCAGCACCGTTTTCGGTTCGCGCCCCTGTTCGAGACACAGCTTGTGGAAGTTGGTATTTTGCGTCGGATCCAGCCACAGACGCTCCGGCGTCACAAACCAGCCGCGGCGGTCGGCGCGGTAAATCACGCCGCTGGCCTCCAGCTGCGCCAGACTCTCACGCACCGTAATCCGCGTCGTGTTGAACAGCGCGCACAGCTCGCGCTCGGAAGGCAGCTTGTCGCCGCTTTTGAGGGCGCCGTTTTGAATACGCGCCTGCAGCTGCGCCTTAATCATCAGGTATTGCGGCATCTCGCCAGAGGGTGATTTCATGTTTACTCACTGCCACTTTTCGTGCGCTCATTATACATAGCCAGATGAATTTTTTGTTGCAGCGCCACATTTCCTTTGACCCTTTCCCGGCTTTGTCTCCATGATAACTATAAATCTGGTATAGACCAAATGGTGAGACAAATGACTTCACGAAATTACCTGCTGCTGACCCCCGGCCCGTTAACCACCTCCCGTACGGTGAAAGAGGCGATGTTGTTCGATAGCTGTACCTGGGATGATGATTACAATCTCGGCGTGGTACAGACCATTCGCCAGCAGTTGGTGCAGTTGGCTACCCCGACCGACGGTTATACCGCAGTGCTGCTGCAGGGTAGCGGCAGCTACGCGGTCGAAGCGGTGCTCGGCAGCGTCATCGGCGAACAGGGCAAAGTGCTAATCGTCAGCAATGGCGCCTATGGCGCGCGTATGATTGAGATGGCGCAGCTGATGGGCATCGCCTGCCACCCTTACGACTGCGGCGAAGTCTCCCGTCCGGACGCGGCCGCGATCGAACAGATCCTGCAGAACGACCCGGCGATCACCCATATCGCGATGGTACACAGCGAAACCACCACCGGTATGCTGAATCCGATCGAAGAGGTGGCCGAACTGGCGAAACGGTACGATAAACGCTATATCGTCGATGCGATGAGCAGCTTCGGCGGCATTCCACTGGATATCGCCGCGCTGAATATTGATTACCTGATAAGCTCCGCCAATAAATGCATTCAGGGCGTGCCGGGCTTTGCCTTCGTGATTGCCCGTGAAGCGGAGCTGGCCGCCTGCAAAGGCCGTTCGCGCTCGCTGTCGCTGGATCTGTACGCCCAGTGGCGCTGCATGGAGGACAACCACGGCAAGTGGCGCTTCACCTCGCCGACCCATACCGTGCTGGCCTTTGCCCAGGCGCTGAAAGAGCTGGCGCAGGAGGGCGGCGTTAGCGCCCGCTATCAGCGCTACCGCAACAATCAGCGCCGGCTGGTCGCCGGGATGCGCGCGCTCGGCTTCCGGCCGCTGCTCGACGATAGCCTGCACTCGCCGATCATTACCGCCTTTTATTCACCGGATGCGCCGCAGTATCGCTTTCACACCTTCTACCAGAAGCTGAAAGATCAGGGCTTCGTTATCTATCCGGGCAAAGTATCGCAAAGCGACTGCTTCCGCATCGGCAACATTGGCGAAGTCTACGACGCCGATATCACCGCCCTGCTGGCGGCTATCGACAACGCCATGTACTGGAAACAATAAGGAACCGCCATGAACCGTATTAGCGCACTGATCCTTGACTGGGCAGGCACCACCGTAGACTTCGGCTCTTTCGCCCCGACGCAAATTTTCGTCGAGGCCTTCCGCCAGGCCTTCGATATTGAGATAACCCTTGAAGAGGCCCGCGTGCCGATGGGGCTTGGCAAATGGCAGCACATTGAGGCGCTGGGCAAACTCCCCGCTGTCGATAGCCGCTGGCAGGCCAAATTCGGCCGCGCGATGACTGCCGCCGATATCGATGCGATCTACGCCGCGTTTATGCCGCTGCAAATCGCTAAGGTTGTCGATTTTTCCGCACCAATAGCCGGCGTGGTCGACACCATCGCCACGCTGCGCGCCAAGGGCCTGAAGATCGGCTCCTGCTCGGGCTATCCGCGTCCGGTGATGGAAAAGCTGGTACCGGCCGCCGCCGCCCAGGGCTACGCCCCGGACCACTGGGTCGCCACCGATGACCTTGCCGCCGGCGGTCGTCCGGGCCCGTGGATGGCGCTGCAGAACGTGATTACCCTGGGCATAGACGATGTGGCCCACTGCGTGAAGGTCGACGACGCCGCACCGGGCATCAGCGAAGGGTTACATGCCGGGATGTGGAGCGTCGGGCTGGCGGTGTCCGGTAACGAATTCGGCGCAACCTGGGAGGAGTACCAGGCGATGTCGAAAGCGGAAATCGCCACCCGCCGCGAGCGGGCGGCAGGCAAACTGTATGCCGCCGGGGCGCATTATGTGGTTGATACCCTGGCGGACCTGCCGGAAGTGATTGCCGACATCAATGCCCGGCTGGCAAAAGGCGAGCGGCCTTAAGCGGGTGAATTCACCTTCACTTTGGCCGCCACCAGCAGGCCGGTAAACAGCATCAATATCCCTGACAACACCAGCGGCGACAGCAGCCCTAAGTGGTCAAGCGCAATGCCGCCGACCGCGGCGCCGCAGGTGTTGGCCAGCTGGATCACCGCCACCTGAATCGACCCGGCTTTTTCCGCCTGATCGGAGAGGGAACGGGTGATCCACGTTGACCACCCCACCGGGATCAGCGCAAACGCGAAGCCCCAGATAATCGCCACCGTCGAGGCGATGATTTTGCTCTCTCCCCACAGCACCAGCGCCACCGCGCAGGCGGTCAGCACCAGCGGCGCGATCGCCAGCGCCGCTTTTACCGAACGCTTGAGCAGCACCGAGGAGAGCGAGGTGCCGATAAAGCTGGCGATACCAAAGCTCAGCAGCACCAGCGTCAGGCCGTCGACGTCAAAACCGGCGAGGGTCATGTAAACCGGGCGAATATAGGTAAAGAAGGCGAACTGTCCGGCAAAGGCCATGAAAATGGCGCACATTCCGGCCATCACCCCCGGACGCTTCAGCAGACCAAACATATTTTGCTGCTGAGAAGCCGATTCACCGGGCAGCGACGGCAGCGCTTTCAGCACCCAGAGCGTACACAGCACGCCCATCACCGCCGCGCCGTTAAAGACGTTGCGCCAGCCGATAAGCCCGCCAAGGAAACTGCCCAATGGGGCAGCAATTACCAGCGCGATCGATACCGCGCCGAAAATAATCGATAGCGCTTTCGGCACCACGCGCATCGGCACCAGCCGCATGGTCAGCGATGCGGACATCGCCCAGAAACCGCCGAGCGCCAGGCCCAGACAGGCGCGCCCCAGCAGTAGCAGGGTGAAGCTATCAGCGAAAGATACCAGCAGGCAGGAAAAGGTCAGCAGCAGTGAAAACAGGATAACCACGTAGCGGCGATCGGTTTTACCTATCACCGTGGTGATAAACAGGCTGGAAAACATCGCGACGAATGCCGTCGTCGTCACCGACTGCCCGGCCATCCCTTCGGAGATGCCTAAATCCAGCGCCATCGGCGTCAGCAGGCTGACCGGCAAAAACTCAACGGTAATCAGGCAGGCGACGCAGAAAGCAACCGCGAAAACCGCCGACCAGTTTGGCCGCGCGAGATCGCGTGCATGGGGTTTGGTTTCATTTGAATGACTCATGAGTGACCTGCGAAGAAAGTGGCGGAAAGCTGCGCAGTGTAACATTTTGTATGTGACGTACTTAACGTTTTCGCAACTCTTCTCGCTTTTCATAAGAGGGTGCGTAGCTGCTCGCATGTTTAAAAAAACGATGCTTGCTATCGCTTTAACAAATCTCAGGAGAATTTAATATAGCACTATGTGCTATACTTTTAACGACAGGATGTCAGCAATGCGTATCTTTAAAACCAAATGGTTCGCCAGAGAGGCTAGCTCTCATGGCATTTCCGACGACGAGCTCTATCAGGCAATTCAATCTGCGCTTCAGGGCAAAGTGGTTGATTTAGGAGGAGGGGTTTATAAAAAGCGACTCAACAAGAATCGCGATCGCGCAATCATCCTTACCAAAAGCGCAGAGTATTGGTTTTATACCTTTCTATATGCCAAACAGGATATGGCCAATATCAACCATCGCGAATTAATGGGGTTTCGTGAGTTAGCAAAACACTATGCCAATCTCTCTGAAGAGAAAACGACGGCCTTAGTTAAAAGTAAAGAATTAGTGGAGATTTGCGATGACAGCAAAAAATAAATACAAAAGCCCGGCTTTCGAAGCGATCCATAGCGCTGCGTCGGGGCTATTCAGCGTTGGCGCAATCCCACAGGAAACAATGCGCCATTTTGATGAATCATGTCTCGGTAGCGTAGCCGCACTTCAACCCATTGAAATTAAAGCGCTACGTGAACAACTCAATGTTAGCCAACCCGTGTTCGCTCGTTATCTGAATACCAGCGTGTCTACCGTGCAAAAATGGGAGACTGGCGCTAAACGACCGAGCGGAATGTCATTAAAATTGCTTAGCGTCGTACAAAAACACGGCCTGAAAATCCTACTGTAGTTATCCTGCCGGATGGCGCTTACGCTTATCCGGGCTACAAGTGACGAGTGCGGAAACCGTAGGCCGGATAAGGCGCAGCCGCCATCCGGCACTCGGATTTACTCGCCGCGAGCCGATTTCACCAGCCCGCAAATCCATTCCTGGTGACCGTTAATCATCGGATTGGGCAACGTACGCGCCAGTTCCTGCGCCGGAACGCCCTTTTGCGACTCCTGGGTGAGGATGCGCACGCGTCCGCCGGGCAAATCTTCAAACAGCCACGCGTGGATCACATCAAGACGCGTTGTTGCATCCCCCTCCGCCCAACCGTGCCAGGCTACGCGCGCCGCCTGTCCGGCAACGGGAGGAACATATTCGGTAATCTGCGCCTCAATCGGGAAGCCGAAGGTGCTGAAGCTGAAGCGGGCGTTGGCGCTGAGGGTCGGGCCGCTGCCGTCATGGAAATGGATATCGGCAACGTTACTGTAATAGCCCGGCCACAGCGTGGTGTCATCGAGCTGCGCCCAAATCTGAGCTGCCGTCAGGCCGCTGACGATAATTTCATTGGAGGCAAAATTGTCGGTGGTGCCCGGCAGATACTCTTCCGGCCAGACGATTGCGCTTTGCTGTAGAGACTGTTTCATGATTAACCTCGTGAACGATTGTTTTAACGAGGTTAATCATGCGCCGGAGAGTGATATAAATCGAATCAGCATCCTTGATAATGTTCATAAGCAGCCGTGATATCAGTGCAACCAGTGCACGCCGTCTTCCGGGAGAAACAGATCGTTATAGCGCTGCTGTAGGTTATGCAAATCGCTCACATCCGGGTCCAGCTCGCGCAGAAATCCTTGCGCCAGACGGATTTGCGCGTCGGTAATCGGCGCCGCTAAACGCGCTTTTTGCATCAGGCGATACCAGTAATGCAGGTTTTTTTCGCTGGCGTCGACAATCGCAACCTGCCAGATCAGCAGCACCTGGGCGGCGTTCTGCAGATGCGCTTCATTCGGCCGCTCCAGGTAACGCAAATACTCATTACCGGCGGCTTTTCCCAGCTGATCGATCATCGATTCCAGCGGGACGGGCGTGATGCCCAAGCGTTCGCTCAGGCGGCGGATCGCGCGGCGTGAATCAGAGGTAAGCACCCGAAATCCCACAACAAACACCACTACCAGGGTGGCCAGTCCTATCCAGATCATGCATCCTCTCATCCAATCGCGGCCTCACTATCATAATGGGAATTTGCCTGCTGTCGACTGCCGGACGTACCATAATGTGACTTATCGCGTTTGCGGATGGCTATCATGAAATCTGATATCAGAAACCTCGATCTCAACCTGCTGAAAGCCCTGGATGCGTTGCTCGATGAGCGCAGCGTCACCCGGGCGGCAGCGCGGCTGGCACTCACCCAGCCGGCGGTCAGCGGCATGCTCACTCGCCTGCGCGACGCCTTTAATGACCCGCTGTTTATCCGCGCCCCGCATGGCATGGTGCCGACGCTGCGCGCCCAGGCGCTGGCGGCTCCGGTAAAGCAACTGCTGACCGATGCTGAAACCCTGCTACAACCGGTCGTTTTCGATCCGCTGGAGGCTGATTTCACCTGGACCATCGCCGCGACGGATTATGCGTTGAAAGCGGTGATCGTGCCATTTATCGCCGCGCTGAAGCCAATGGCGCCGGGTATCCGCGTGCGCATTATTCCCGAATCTCCGGCCACGCTGTTGGCTCAGACCGAACGCGGCGAAGTGGATATTGCGTTGTTAACGCCCCACGATACGCCGCCGGAATTGCACAGCCGGGCGCTGTATCAGGAAGAGTATGTCTGTCTGCTGCGCGAAGACCATCCACAGGCCAACCAGCCGCTAACGCTAGACCGTTTCTGTGCGCTGGAACATGTTCTGGTTTCATGGCAGGGCGATAGCTTTCGCGGCGTAACCGACGACGCACTGGCGGCGCTTGGTCGGACCCGGCGAGTAGGATTGTCGGTCAGCAGTTTTCTGGTGTTGCCGGAAGTGCTGGCGGTGAGTGAAATGATTGCCGTAGTACCACGCAGGCTGGCGAAAATGGCCAGCGGCATGAAAATCGCTGCTCCGCCGCTGGCGATCCCCGGTTTTACCAAAAGTATGGCCTGGCACGAACGCAATCATCGCGACCCGGCTCAACAGTGGCTGCGGGAGCTGCTGCTGCAAACCAGCCAGCAGGAACGATAAAAAAGCCCGGCGCGAAGGCCGGGCAAGGTTACCAAATACCTGGTGAATCAGGCGGTCTGCAAAATACGGTTCTTTTTCTCGCGGCGAATTTTACGCTCTTCAAAGATAGCCACGATGGCCATCAGGCAGATACAGCCGACGGCGGCGGCGTCCAGCGCCGCAAAGGTGCCGGCCCAGCCGGTCAGGCCGAAGACCGGGGTGCCGTCGGCGATCATCCCGAGACCCAGTTTGGCGAAGCTATCGCCGATCAGATAGGCGAAGGTGCCCTTGATCCCATCGGCGGCGCCGATCGCTTTTTTCGGTACGAAACCGACGGCGGCGACGCCGATCAACAGCTGCGGACCAAACACCAGGAAGCCCAGCGCAAACAACGAGGCCAGATAGACGTACTGGTTGCTGGCGTGTTGGTAAACCCCGAGGGTGGCGATAATCAGCGCCAGCGCGATGCAGGCCACCAGCGCGCGGCGGCCGTTGGCCAGATCCGACAGCCAGCCCCACAGCAGCGTGCCGACCAGCGCGCCGACCTCAAACAGGGTAAAGCCCTGAATCGCCACCTCTTTCGACAGCTTCAGCTCCTGGAAGGCGTACACGGTGGACCACTGATCGATACCGATACGCACCACGTAGAGGAAGATGTTGGAGAAGCACAGCAGCCAGATCACTTTGTTTTTCAGCACGTACTCAACAAAGATCTGCCACTTGGTCATCGCATTTTCTTCGGTCTCTTTGTCCTCTTCGCTGATCGCTTCGCCAAACAGCTCTTCCGCCGTGCCGAGGCCGTAGGATTCCGGAGAGTCGCTACCGTAGCGCAGGCCGATAAAGCCAACGATCAGCGCAATAATCGACGGGAAGATAAACATGCCGATCACATGGCCGTCGAACAGATAGTTGGCGCCAAACAGCGCCACGCCCGCCGCGCCCGCGCCGCCGAGGTTGTGGGAGATATTCCAGAAGCCGAGGAAAGTGCCGCGTTTGCGTCTGGGCGTCCACTTGGTGATGGTGGAATAGCTGCACGAGCCGCCGGTGCTCTGGAAGAAACCGCTCAGCGCATAGAAGGCGATCATCAGGAACAGGCTGGTAGAACCCGCCCCCATGCTGGCGCTAAAGCCCAGCATACAGATGGCGGAGAGGATCAGCATAAACGGCAGGAACTGCTTGGTATTTTTACCGTCGGCATAATAAGAGACCAGCGTCTTGCCCACGCCGTAGGTGATGGAGAAGCCCAGGCCAATCATCCCCAGCTGGGTCATGCTCAGCCCGTAGGTGGAGATCATGTCGTTCTGCGCGATGTTAAAGTTCTTGCGGATCAGGTACATGGTCAGGTAGCCGATGAAGACCACCAGATAGGACTGCATGAAAGGTTTGAACCACATTTTGCGCCGCACATCGAGCGGCAGATCCAGGGTCGGCTTGCGCACCTGATTCAGAAAGGCCAGCATGGGTATCTCCTGAGCTGATTTTTTATGCCTGCGTAATAACCAGGCATTGTAAAAACCAGCGCGCCGTCTGGCCTGAGACGGCGTCCAGGTAAAACCGGGAAAATTTCTTAGTTTTGTCCCGTTCGCGGCGAAAGGGTGAGCTACATCACGCTTCGCTGGCGGTACGCGGCGCCTGCGCGTTTAAAAACGGCAGCAGCAGCAGCGCGGAAATGCCGGCGGCAATCGCAATCACCACGAAGAATCCGGTCCAGTGCCAGATATCCATCACCTGCGCCAGCGGCCAGCCGGAAAGCGAGGCGCCAAGATAAGCGAACAGGCCGACAAACCCGGTTGCCGCCCCGGCGGCTTCTTTATGCGAACATTCCGCCGCCGCCATGCCGATCAGCATCTGCGGGCCGAAAACGAAGAAACCGGTAGTGAAGAAGCAGGCCGCCTGCATGACATAGCTGGCGAACGGCATCAGCCACAGGCCGCCAACCGACAGCAAAATTCCGGCGGCGAAAATCAGGTTCATCGGCCCACGGTTGCCGTTAAACAGCTTATCCGAGCCCCACCCCGCCACCAGCGCGCCGATAAAACCGCCCAGCTCAAACATGGTCACCGCCGAGTTAGCGGTCACCAGATCGACGCCTAGCGTCTCCGACATATACAGATTGCCCCAGTCGTTAATCGCCGCCCGCACCACGTACACCAGCACATAGCACAGCGACAGCAGCCAGATGTAGGGATTGGCCAGCACGTAGCGGGTCAGGATCGCTTTACGAGACATCCCAGCGCCTTCCTGCTGCTGGGCGATTTCCAGCGCATCGTGACGCCAGTCGCCCACGGCGGGTAACCCCACCGCCTGCGGGCGATCGCGCAGCCGCCAGCACAGATACAGTCCGGCGAGGATCGCCAGACAGCCGGCGATGGTCATCCCGGCACGCCAGCCGTAGTGCAGCGCCGCCGCTCCCACCACCATCGGGATCAGCGCGCCGCCGACGTTATGCGCCGTATTCCATAGCGCCCACCAGCCGCCGCGCTCGGTCCGCGAATACCAGGCCGTCAGCAGTCGGGCGCAGACCGGCGAGCCCCAGCCCTGGAAGAAGGCATTCAGCGCCCACAGCAGCGCGAAAGCCCATAGTGAGGAAGAAAAACCGAACAGAATATTCACCACCCCGGTGGCAATCAGCCCCAGCCCCATAAAATAGCGGGCGTCGGAGCGGTCGCTGACGATACCGGAGAAAAATTTCGACAGCCCGTAGGTGATATAGAACAGCGTGGCCAGCAGGCCAATATCGCTGCGGGTCAGGACGTTGCTGGCGAGAATTTCCGGGACCGCGGCGTTAAAGCTTTTGCGGGTGAAATAGAACAGCGCGTAGCCCAGCCAGATGGTCAACAGGATATGGCGACGCCAGTAGCGATAACGCGCATCAAGTTCGCGTTTATCGCTAATCGGCGCAGCGTCCGGCGGGGCTTTTAAAAAGGCGAACATCGGCGATCCTCTCAGGCGTAACGCAGCGGTAGATTGACGCACACCCGGGTACCATGGGTGCAGGAGATCGTCAGTGTGCCGCCCAGGGCGGTCACGCGCTCGCGCATGCCGGTCAGGCCGAACCCCTGCAGATTCGACCCCGGCGGCAGGCCGCAACCGTCATCTTCCAGCACCAGCATTAGTCGCTCATCCTGCTGCCAGCCCTGCAGAGTGACAGCGCTGGCGCTGGCGTGCTTGACGATATTATTCAGCCCCTCCTGGCAAACGCGAAACAGCGTCACGCGCTGGTTCTCGCTCAGTCCCGCCTCGTTAATCCGCCAGTCGAGATGGCTGACAATGCCGCGGTCCTCCAGCTCCATCTCGCGCATCAACGAACGTACCGCCTGCTCCAGCGGCAGGTCGTCGAGCTGACGCGGACGCAGACGGCCTAGCAGTCTACGCACCGAGTCGTAAACTCCCAGCGACAGCTGTTCTATCAGCTGACCGCTCTGGCGCACGCTGGCATTGTCCGGCGCCAGCCGCTGTACGATCCCGGCCTGGGTGCGGATCGCGGTGATGGTCTGGCCGATATCATCATGGAGCTCGCGGGCGACGTCTCGCCGCACGCTCTCTTCGGTCTCCAGCAGGCGTTCCGCCAGCCGACGATTACGCGCCAGCTCGCTTTGTAATGACTGGTTCAGCTCGCGTAGCCGCTGGATCCCCGCCCCCAACAGCAGCCCGGTGAGGCTCTGTGCCAGCAGGGAAAGCAATAAATCGACCGGGTGATCGTGCCAGGTCTGGCTGGCAATCAAGGCGATAGCGTTCATCAGGGTGGCGATCAGCGCTCCCTGCCAGCCGTAGTGCCAGGCGAGGGCGATAATCGGCAGCGCCAGACAAAACGGGGTAAAGCGGGAGAGCTCGGCGGGCAGGCCAAGCTGCAGCCACAGGCTAATGGTGAATAACAGCAGATACCAGATAAGATGCCGCCCGCGCCAGTTAACCGGCTGCGCCACCAGCGCCGGCCCCAGCGGCCGCCAGACGGTGCTGGTAAGATAGTGCCAGAAAACCAGGCAGGTCGGCGCCAGCGTCAGGCCGCCAGTCAGCGTCAACAGCAGGGCGTTAAGCCCCTCGTCCCCCTCCGCCAGCCACGGCAGCGATTGCAGCAGCGCGGCGGCCATTAACGCCCCGCCCTGGCGCAGCAGCGTCAGCCAGTCGCGCTGCTGCCGGTAGCGCGAGATCAACGCCACCGGCAGCAGCGTCAGCAGGCTTCCGGTCATCAAAATTATCGGGTGCGCCAGCGCCACCTCCTGCGCCAGCCAGAAGATAAGCAGCCACTCGGTTCCCAGCAGCACTGGCCAGTAGCCGCGGGGGCATTGCAGCATTAACCCCAGCCGCAGGCCAAAGGGAAACAGCAGCACCGCTAAATCCGCGCGTTCCACCAGATGCAGACTGATGCTCCACAGGCAGAACCAGGCGGCCGCGAAGATAAAGGCGCAGCCGATGACCGACAGCAATCGTGAGACGACGGCCTTCATTGCCAGCTATCGAACATGCGGCGCGCCAGCTCAACGTCGTTGCTGACGCCCAGCTTTTCCAGCAGGTTGGCGCGGTGTACGTGGACGGTTTTCGGCGACAGACCGAGCTCGGCGGCAATCTCTTTCACCGCCATGCCCTGCGCCAGCTTTTCCGCCACCTGACGCTCGCGTTTGGTGAGCGGATCCTGGCGCCCGGCGGCCAGCTTCATGGCGATATCCGGCGTGAGATAGCAACCGCCCGCCGCCACCGTGCGTACCGCGGCGATAAGTTCATCGGGGCTGCAGCGTTTCGACAGGAAGCCGCGCGCGCCGGCGTTCAACGCCTGCTCGATCAGCGCCGGGCTATCGTGTACCGACAGCATGATGGTCGCCATCCCCTTCGGCAGCTGGCTGAGCAGCTCCAGCCCGGAAATATCCGGCATTGAGATATCGCAGATACAGACCTGCACGCCGCGCCCCGGTAGCCCCGTCAGCGCCTCGCGGCCGCTACCAAATTCGGCGACAACCTGAAAATCAGCTTCCAGCCCCAGCAGCTGAGCAAAGCCGGAGCGGACAATCAAATGATCGTCAATAAGGGCGATGGTGGTCATGGTGTGTCCTGGTGCCTGAAAACGCCGGATGGCGGCGTAAACGCCTTATCCGGCCTACGGATTCACTGCCTGTAGGCCGGATAAGCGCAGCGTCATCCGGTAAAGGCGCCTACCTTAGCGATAAGCACGTGGCTGTTCAAGCCTTGAGCGCTATTCGAAGAACACCGCAATTTTGTTAAACATGGTGGGATCGGACTGGTTACGCGCCACTTTGGTGACATCTTCCAGCTTTTCAATCTGGCTAATCATCTGCCCCAGTCGCTGGTCATCATTTACCAGCAGCCAGATGCGGCTGTGTTCGCTGCCCTGAATTGGCAGACAGAGAATGCCTTCGACGTTAAACGCGCGACGGGCAAAAAGCCCGCACACGTGGGTCATGACGCCGGGATGGTTGCGGACGGTGAGTTCCAGAATGACGTTGTCACATTGTTTTTGCATGGCTTATTCCCCCACCATTTCAGTATTGGCCGCACCCGGCGGTACCATCGGATACACTTTCTGCTGTGCGTCGATGCGCACGTGGATCAGCGCCGGCCCCGGACGGTCGATGATCGCCTGCAGCGCCGCCTGCGGATCGACTTCATTATTTAAATCACAGGTTTGCAGGCCAAAACCGGCGGCAATCTGCATAAAGTTAATCATCCCCGGATAGGTGGCGGCAAAAACGCCCTGCTGATAGAACAGGCTCTGCTGCTGATGCACCAGCCCCAGCGCTTCGTTGTTCAGCAGGATAATTTTTACATCCAGCTGATTTTCGGCGGCGGTGGCCATCTCCTGAATATTCATCATCAGGCTGCCGTCGCCGGAGAAGCAGATAACCTTGCGCTGCGGATTCGCCAGCGCCGCGCCGATCGCCGCCGGCAGGCCGAAGCCCATGGTGCCGAGGCCGCCGGAGGTCAGCCACTGGCGCGGACGATTGAGCGGGTAGGCCTGCGCCGTCCACATCTGGTGCTGGCCAACGTCGGTAGTGATGATCGCTTCATCATCCACGCAGGCGGCCACGGCGTTAATCAGGCCGTAATGGGAGAGCGGGTCGCTTTCCTGCGGGATGGCGCAGGGGAATTCGCGCTGCAAGTCGGCCACCAGCTGGCGCCATTCCTCGCGCGGCTGCGCCTCAATCTGCGGGTTCAGCTGGGCTAAGACTTCCGCCACATCGCCCTGAATCGCCACGTGCGGTTGCTTGATTTTGCCCAGTTCGGCGCGGTCGATATCGACGTGGATAATCTTCGCGTTCGGGCAGAACTGCTCGGTCTTGCCAATCGCCCGGTCATCAAAACGGGCGCCTAAAACAATAAGTAAATCCGCCTCCTGCAGAATGAAGTTGGTGCTGCGCGCGCCGTGCATCCCCAGCATCCCCAGCGACAGCGGGTGCGCCTTCGGCAGCATGCCCAGCGCCATTAAGGTCATGGTGGTCGGCAGGTTGGCTTTTTCCGCCAGCTCACGGATCGCCTGCGGCGCGTTAATCACCCCGCCGCCCAGATACAGTACCGGGCGTTTCGCCGCGTTGATCATTGCCGCCGCTTCACGCACGCTTTCAGGCGCGAATGCCGGTGCCGGGGCGCGCTCGCCAGGCTCAGGCAGCGCTTCCAGCTCAATGGTCGCCGACTGCACGTCCTTAGGAATGTCTATCCACACCGGCCCGGGACGTCCGGACTGGGCAATACGGAAGGCGTCGCTGATCACCTGCGGCAGCTCGGCAATGTCGCGCACCAGATAGTTATGTTTGGTGATGGGGATAGAGATGCCGTAGGTGTCCACTTCCTGGAAGGCGTCGGTACCGATCATCGAGGCCGGTACCTGGCCGGTGATGCAGACCAGCGGAATCGAATCCAGGCGGGCATCGGCGATCGCCGTCACCAGGTTCGTCGCCCCCGGGCCGCTGCAGGCCATACAGACCGCCGGCTTGCCTTCGGTACGCGCCATCCCCTGGGCGATAAAGCCCGCGCCCTGCTCATGGCGCGCCAGGATGTGGCGGATCTGCGTGCTCTGGCTTAAGGCATCGTAGATAGGCAGGATGGAGCCGCCCGGAATGCCGCTGACCATAGTGATACCCTGGCGCTCCAGTAAATGAACAACCAGCTGCGCGCCGGTAAAGCGCATTGTGTTTGATGTGGTGCCCGAACTTGCCATGCTCCAGTCCTTTTCTTCTGGGCCGACTTTACCGGGGGGCTCGCCAACAAAAAACCCCGCTCGGTTTGCGCCGGCGGGGTTTGGAATTCGTGTTGTTCCGGACCCTACGGCGCATTGCCGACGACGACCACCACAGACACGACGACCACCGCGGCTGGCGCGGTTTTTAGTAGGGTCGAAGCGATCAGGGTTGCGTTCATTAGGGACCTGTTGTGTCGAAAAATAAGCTGAATTTATACAAACACAGGTTTTACGTTTTCACAATGGATTTATTTTCATCCACGAAAATTTGCGCGAAAGATCACAGTTCGGCGCAAAAGGACAGAAAACAAAAAACCCCGCCGGAGCGAGGTTTTTATCAGCATGGTTACAGGTGGTAGCCGCAAGCACACTGTATTACGTCAACGCCAAAAGTATACGCGATCGCTGCAGTTCGCGCAATTTAAGGTCGGTTTTTCTCTGTCATAGAGTATGGATGAGAGGGGCGGATTTGTCCAAAAAATACTGTTCATCCATACAGTGTTTATCTATACTGGGTGTGTTCACTTTGTGCCATTCGGGGGCCGCAAGTTTGACCGGCGCAACGAAGTCCTGGCTGAAACGGGTGGTGCCGTCAGTGCCTTAACCCCGAGAGAGCACACTGTGTTACGTCAACAACGTGCAGTCACTGGCCCGCGCGGCAACGCGTGGCTCAGCGCTGCGCACCCCTGTCGTTGCAGGCGGCGGGCCGGGAAGCCGTTCATGGAAAGGACGAACTATCGGCCAGGGCAGACGCCGCCGGCGACAGGCAGGGATAAGCTGGCAACGGGCAGCGGAAAGGTACGTCAGCTTATTGTGCTCCTTAACCACAGGAGACGCGCGTATGGGCGGAATGGATATTATTATTTTGATCCTGAAACTCATGGTTGCTGTGTTGCAACTACTTGATGCAGTCCTGAAACAGTTCCGCTGATTCAGGTTCAAGTCGCACCTGAGGGGGGCGGGAAACCGCCCCCCTGCAGGCGCCCGCCGGGCGTCCCGGGATGACTTGATGGAGGAAGCTATGCCACCCCTGTTAATTGCCGCCACGACGCCGGATGCCCCGGGGTTCGCGGCGCTACGAATTGAAAGCCTTGAACAGCATTTCAATATGCTGCGCCGCCTGGCGGAAAACTGGCAGAGCGGCAAAAACCGCTTTAACGCGCCGGGCGAAACGCTGCTGGGCGCCTTCGTCAACCACCAGCTGGTAGGGGTATGCGGCATCAATAGCGATCCCTTCAGTCCGCAGCCGCGGGCCGGGCGCATTCGCCACCTCTACATCAGCGAACGCTACCGTCGCCGGGGCATCGGCCAGCAGCTGCTGGTCTCGGTTATCACCCACTCCAGCGCCTGGTTCGACTTTCTCAACACCCATGCCCCGGCGCAGGCCTGGCCCTTTTATGAAAGGCTTGGTTTCCGCCCGGTGTACGATGAACCGCGGGTGACGCATCGCCTGTTTTGTTCGCTTTAACCCCCCGCTGGCAGGCAGCGCGGGCGCGTGTTACATTCCGGTGACCTTCACTGTTGAACCTGTCTGCGATGACCCTCACCGTATTCTGCATTTTGCTGTTCGCCGCCCTGCTGCACGCCAGCTGGAACGCTATCGTCAAAGCCAGCGGCGATAAAATGTACGCGGCGATCGGCGTCAGCGGCTCGGCCGCGCTGATCGCCCTGGTGATGCTCCCCTTTGCCCCGCAGCCCGCGCTGGTCAGCGCCCCCTATCTGCTGGCGTCGTGCGCGTTACAGGTGGTGTATACGGTGCTGGTGGCGAAGACCTACCAGGTATCGGATATGAGCCAGACCTATCCGCTGATGCGCGGCACTGCGCCGCTGCTGGTGGCGGCGATAAGCGTGCTGTTCCTCGGCGATCGTCTGTCGCCGCTGGCCTGGCTGGGTATCGGCGTCATCTGCCTGGCGATTCTGGCGATGGCCTTTAACGGCCGCGCCAGCTCGCGCAAAGGCATCGTGCTGGCGCTGATCAACGCCTGCTTTATCGCCGGTTATACGCTGGTGGACGGCACCGGCGTCCGGCTGGCGGGCTCGGCGCTGGGCTACACCCTGTGGACCTTTTTTATGAACGGCTTCTGCCTGCTGTGCTGGGCGATGGTGGCGCGACGGCGTGAGGCCAGTCGTTATTTACGTCAGCACTGGAAAAAAGGCATCCTCGGCGGGATCGGCACCATGGGCTCCTACGGCCTGGCGCTATGGGCGATGACCCAGGCCCCGCTGGCGGTGGTCGCCGCGCTGCGTGAAACCTCCATTCTCTTCGGCGCGCTGATCGCCTTTATCGTCCTGAAAGAGCAACTGATGCCGCTGCGCATCGTGGCCGCCTGCGGGATTGCCGCCGGGGCGATCCTCCTGCGCCTGGCGTAGCCTGAGATGGCAACATTAGTTGCCGTTCCTGTTTACATAATCTGCCTGGAATTCCCTCAACAATCGGCACTTTGCAGTTGTTCTGTCATTTTAATATGGTAGATTCCTCCATCGTTTACGGGATGTGGTAGTCACATATTCTTCATTTCTCTTTACTCACAAAGTATTCATCGACATGAAACGGCATAAGAACTTCAATTTGTTGTTGATGCTGGTACTGCTGGTGGCCGTCGGCCAGATGGCGCAGACCATTTATATTCCGGCCATCGCCGACATGGCGGTCGCGCTGAACGTCCGCGAAGGGGCGGTACAAAGCGTGATGGCGGCCTACCTGCTGACCTACGGTATTTCACAGCTATTCTACGGCCCGCTCTCTGACCGCGTCGGTCGCCGCCCGGTGATCCTCGTCGGGATGTCGATTTTTATGCTGGCGACGCTGGTAGCTATTACCACCCATAGCCTGCCGGTGCTGATCGCCGCCAGCGCCATGCAGGGGATGGGCACCGGGGTCGGCGGCGTGATGGCGCGCACCCTGCCCCGCGACCTGTACGAAGGCGCTCAGCTGCGTCATGCCAATAGCCTGTTAAATATGGGTATTCTGGTCAGCCCGCTGATTGCCCCGCTGCTCGGCGGCATCCTCGACACCCTGTGGAGCTGGCGCGCCTGCTACGCTTTCCTGCTGGTCCTGTGCGCCGGGGTGACCTTCAGCATGGCGAAGTGGATGCCGGAAACGCGCCCGGAAGGGGCGCCGCGCACCAAACTTCTGGCCAGCTACAAAACGCTGTTCGGCACCGGCGCCTTTAACTGCTATCTGCTGATGCTGATCGGCGGCCTGGCGGGGATTGCGGTATTCGAAGCCTGCTCCGGGGTGCTGATGGGCGCGGTGCTCGGCCTGAGCAGCATGGCGGTGAGTATTCTGTTTATTCTGCCGATCCCGGCGGCGTTCTTCGGGGCGTGGTTTGCCGGCCGCCCCAACAAGCGTTTCCCGACCCTGATGTGGCAGTCGGTGATCTGCTGCCTGCTGGCGGGTCTGATGATGTGGATCCCAGGGCTGCTGGGCATCATGACCGTCTGGACCCTGCTGGTGCCTGCGGCGCTGTTCTTCTTCGGCGCCGGGATGTTGTTCCCGCTGGCCACCAGCGGCGCGATGGAGCCGTTCCCGTTCCTCGCCGGAACCGCCGGGGCGCTGGTGGGCGGCTTGCAGAATATCGGCTCCGGCGTGCTGGCCTGGCTGTCGGCGATGATGCCGCAAACCGGTCAGGGCAGCCTCGGCCTGCTGATGATGCTGATGGGCCTGTTGATTCTGCTGTGCTGGCTGCCGCTGGCCTCGCGCTTTACCCACCATCAGCAGCCGGTATAAGCGCGGCGGCCGTTCCCCGGATGGCGGCTGACGCCTTATCCGGGCTACCGGACTGGTCGTCTGCCGGCCCGCGCAAGCGCAGTGCCGTCATTTTGCCGGGTGGCGGCGCACGCCCTACCCGGCCTCCCTAACAACTCCGAGGGATAGCCCGGCTCTTTTTCAGGTCAGGCTATGCAGCCACTCGATAAAGGCGTCGATTTTCGGCCACTGGCGGCCCGGCAGGGTGGTCACGTAATAATGCTGATGGCATTTCAGCGTCATATCGCCGAACGGCGCGATAAGCTCGCCGCTCTCTAACCGCTTCTGCACCAGCCGTTTACGCCCCATCGCTACCCCGACATGATTCATCGCCGCAATCACCGCTAAATCAGAACGATCGAAGCCAATGCCCGACGATTGCGGCAGTTCAATCCCAAATTGTTGTGCCCAACTGAACCATTCATCGGTGCCGGAATCATTGCTCCATGCCTGGCGATCGTGAAGCAGCGTACAGTGGCGCAGATTGGCAGGATTTGACGTTAACTGCAGCTGGCGGGCGTAATACGGCGTACATACCGGCACGATCGCCTCATCCATCAGAAAATGGTGGCTTAGCTGCGACGACGGCGCGTCATCAAAATAGATTGCCAGATCGATACCCGCCCGCTGCAGGTTGACGTTATCGTTGCCGGTCAGCACGGTCAGCGAGATGGCCGGGTAGCGGCGACTGAAATCCCCCAGCGCCGGCACCAGCCAGCACTGGGCGATAGAGGGCCGCGAGTAGACCGTCAGACTGCCGGAGAGCTCCTGGTTTTTGATGTCCAGAATCTCCTGATTGAGACCATCCAGCGACGCCTTCAGCGCCCAGTAAACGCGCTTCCCTTCACGCGTCAGCTCCACTTTGCGGTGCGAGCGGACAAAGAGCTGGATCCCCAGCTCCTCTTCCAACTGATTAATCCGGTGACTGACGGCGCTTGGGGTGAGCGCCAGCTCGTCGGCGGCAAGGGCGAACGACTCGTGCCGCGCCGCCACCTCAAACGTCGACAGCCTGGAGAGTTGCCAGCCGTTCAGCAACCGGGTACCTAAGGTTTTTAGCACATCCATTATGCGCTCCTGGCGATAATAGGGAGTCTGGATGATAAAAAAATAATGCCGGAACTTCCGCTAAAGGATGAGTTAATTTGACCCATAGCATATTTAGAGGTCACTTTTAGAGCTAAATCACCTTTTTGATTCAATTTAGCTCATCTGAAAGGTCATTTATATCGTTTGTCAGCCCATGCCGAGTTTCTATTCAATAACCACACGTTACTTACGGCGAGGTGGGGTATGGAATCGCAAATTTGGGTTGTGAGCACATTGCTGATTAGCATCGTGTTAATTGTATTAACCATCGTCAAACTGAAGTTTCATCCGTTTCTGGCGCTGCTGCTGGCGAGCTTTTTCGTCGGGGCGATGATGGGAATGGGCCCGCTGGAGATGGTCAACGCCATTGAGAGCGGGATCGGCGGTACGCTGGGCTTCCTGGCGGCGGTGATCGGTCTCGGCACCATTCTCGGCAAGATGATGGAGGTCTCCGGCGCGGCGGAGCGCATCGGCCTGACGCTCCAGCGCTGCCGCTGGCTGTCGGCGGACGTGATTATGGTGCTGGTCGGCCTGATCTGCGGCATTACCCTGTTTGTCGAAGTCGGGGTGGTGCTGCTGATCCCGCTGGCATTCTCCATCGCCAAAAAAACCAATACTTCGCTGCTGAAGCTGGCTATTCCGCTGTGTACCGCGCTGATGGCGGTGCACTGCGTGGTACCGCCGCATCCGGCCGCGCTGTTCGTGGCGAATAAACTGGGGGCTGATATCGGGACGGTTATCGTCTATGGCCTGCTGGTCGGTCTGATCGCCTCGCTGGTCGGCGGCCCGCTGTTCCTCAGGCTGCTCGGCAACCGCCTGCCGTTTAAACCAGTGCCAGCCGAGTTTTCCAACCTCGACGTTCGCGAAGAATCGACGCTGCCGTCGCTCGGCGCCACGCTGTTTACCGTGCTGTTACCGATTGGCCTGATGCTGGTGAAAACCGTCGCTGAACTGAATATGGCGAAAGGCGGCACGCTGTATACAGTGCTGGAATTTATCGGCAACCCCATCACCGCGATGTTTATCGCCGTCTTTGTCGCCTATTACATGCTCGGCATCCGTCGGCAAATGGGGATGGGCGTTCTGCTGACTCATACCGAAAACGGCTTTGGGTCCATCGCCAACATCCTGCTGATTATCGGCGCCGGCGGCGCATTCAACGCGATTTTGAAATCCAGCGGCCTGGCCGATAGCCTCGCGGTGATCCTGTCGAACCTTGATATGCACCCGATTTTGCTGGCCTGGCTGGTGGCGCTTATCCTGCACGCCGCCGTTGGCTCCGCCACCGTGGCGATGATGGGCGCTACCGCCATCGTTGCCCCGATGCTGCCGCTTTATCCCGGCGTAAGCCCGGAGATCATCGCCATTGCCATCGGTTCCGGCGCCATTGGCTGCACGATCGTCACCGATTCCCTGTTCTGGCTGGTAAAACAGTACTGCGGCGCCAGCCTCAGTGAAACGTTCAAGTACTACACGACAGCGACATTTATCGCGTCGCTACTTGCACTGGCCGCCACCTTCCTGCTTTCTTTCATTATCTGAGCGCAAAGAGACGTATGATGAAACACGCTGACCTGACCACCTTAACCGCGACCTTCCCGCTTGTGCAGGATCTGATCGCCCTGAAAGAAACCACCTGGTTTAACCCGGCAACCACCACCCTGGCGGAGGGGTTGCCTTACGTCGGTCTGACCGCCGACGATGTGCAAGACGCCCATGCCCGCCTTCAGCGCTTCGCGCCCTATCTGGCGGCAGCCTTCCCGGAAACCGCCGCGAGCGGCGGGATTATCGAATCAGAAGTGGTTGCCATTCCGGCAATGAAACGCAGCCTTGAGCAAAAATTCGGCCAGCCAATTAGCGGCGAACTGCTGCTGAAAAAAGACAGCCATCTGCCGATCTCCGGATCAATCAAAGCGCGCGGTGGGATTTATGAAGTGCTGACCCATGCGGAAAAGCTGGCGCTGGAAGCCGGGCTGCTGACGACCACAGACGATTATCGCAAATTGCTGACGCCGGAGTTTAAACAGTTCTTTAGCCAGTTCAGCATCGCCGTCGGCTCCACCGGCAACCTTGGGATGTCGATCGGCATCATGAGCGCGTGCATTGGTTTTCAAGTCACGGTGCATATGTCCGCCGATGCCAGGGCGTGGAAAAAAGCCAAACTGCGCAGCCACGGCGTAACGGTGGTTGAGTATGAAGAGGACTATGGCGTGGCGGTCGAACAGGGGCGCAAGGCAGCGGAATCCGACCCGAACTGCTTTTTTATCGATGATGAAAACTCGCGCACGCTGTTCCTCGGCTATGCCGTAGCCGGCGAGCGCCTGAAAGCGCAGTTCGCGCAAGCAGGACGCGTGGTCGATGCCGATCATCCGCTGTTCGTCTATCTGCCGTGCGGCGTCGGCGGCGGCCCCGGCGGCGTGGCATTTGGCCTGAAGCTGGCCTTCGGCGACCACGTTCACTGCCTGTTCGCCGAACCGACCCATTCGCCATGCATGCTGCTCGGCGTCTATACCGGGCTCCACGACCAGATAGAGGTGCAGGATTTAGGCATTGATAACCTGACCGCGGCCGACGGTCTGGCGGTCGGCAGGGCGTCCGGGTTCGTTGGCCGGGCAATGGAGCGCCTGCTCGACGGGTTCTATACCCTTGACGACCAGACGATGTATGACATGCTGGGCTGGCTGGCGGCAGCGGAAAATATCCGCCTTGAACCCTCCGCGCTGGCCGGGATGGCCGGACCGCAGCGCGTCTGCGCCAGCAAAGCGTACCATCAGCTGCAGGGGCTGAGTGAGCAACAGCTGCAGCAGGCCACCCACCTGGTGTGGGCCACCGGCGGCGGCATGGTGCCGGAAGAGGAGATGACGCAGTACCTGGCGAAGGGGCGCTAATCTTTAGCGCAGCAGCGGCATCAGCGCCTCTGGCGGCCGCTGCTGTCGTCGCAGGTCCCTCATCACTCGCATATAAGGCCCGCTAAAATCGTAGAACTGCCGGTAACCCGCGCACAGCGGGTCTTTCTGTTCGCCACAGCGGCACAGGCGCAGCCACGGGCAGCCGTAGCAGGCGCTGTTGGCCGCCGGCGCGCCTGGCTGGGTCAGCGTCTCGCCGCACCAGGCGCTCAGCGTCTCGCTAAACAGCAAAATATTGATGCGCCCAATATCTTCCCGCACCCAGCGGTGAAAGACTGCGCAGAGAAACTCTCCCCAAAGCGCGGCGTCGCCGGCCGCCAGCTGCGGAATAAAATGGATAGCGGTGAGCCCCTGTTGACGAAGCTGTGCATAGAACGCCTGCGGTTGATGGCAATGATGCGCCTCCACCACAACAGCCTGAAAGGGAGTGTCATGTTGCTGGCCGGGGGCATGAGTGAGAGGCAAATTCGCCGGACATCCTGTCATGACATATCCCTAATGAATAAAACGATCGGTTGAAGGTGAGTAACAGCAAACAGGAATGCCAGAGAAAGTACTGCGAGTGCGATCAAAAATTTGTCACGAACCGCCCGCGGCTGTAAAAAATCGCTATCGTCGACATCCATCAGATGACGACGGCGGGGATAGCCCCAGAGGATCACCGCCACAATCGCCAGCACGCCGATCGACAGCCAGAACGGCAGGCCGGCGCGGTGCCAGCTGTGCTTAATCGCCAGCGCCATCAGCGCGCCGTAGCCCAACAGGGTGCGAAACCAGGCCAGCGAGGTGCGCTCTGGCTGAAGACCGGGATCGCTTTCCCGCCGCGCCCGGCGTTTATCCGCCATACACCACCAGCAGCATCACCGCGGCCACCACCGCCAGCAGCAGAATGCTAATCACCAGCAGCGTGCGGGTATAGGGAAGGTCCTGCTTGAGACGCATCGCCTTCTCGTTATTCAGCCAGCGCAGATAGCCATAGATGGCCATGCCGCCGGCAAAGAGACACAGCAGCAGGGCGAGAATTTCACGGATCAGCGGCGTGGCAAAGTCCGGCGCTAACTGGTTAAGGCCGACGCCGGCGGCGAGAAAACCGAGCGCCGTGCGGATCCATGCCAGAAAGGTGCGTTCGTTAGCCAGCGAAAAGCGGTAATCCGGCGCTTCGCCGAGGCGGGAGATTTTCATTACAGTTCCTTGTTCATCGCGCTGCAGGCTTCAGCATAGCGTAAATCAGGAACCGGGGAGAAGAACCGGCGCCCCGCAGGGCGCCGGTATTACAACGGGGATTAATGCAGCTCAGGCCAGTAATCTTTGTTGGCGGCAATGAGGTCGTCGAGGATCGCTTTCGCCACCGAGGCGCTCGGCACGGTTTTCGACAGGGTAATCGCCTGCCACAGCTTGTGGTAAGAGCGCTGTTCCCAGGCATCGACCACCAGTTTTTCCACTGCCACCTGCTGGCTCATCAGCCCTTTCTGGAAATGCGGGATGTCGCCGACCGTCAGCGGCTCCGGTCCGTTGTGGCCTACCAGACAAGGGATCTCCACCATCGCGTCGGCGTCAAAGTTATGGATCGCGCCATTGTTCGGCACAATCAGCAGCATCCTTTCCTGCGTGTTAAAGGCGATAGCCGTCGCCAGATCGACGATATAGGAGGCATGCTCGTCAATCTCCAGATCGCCGGCGGTGGATTTCCCGGCGGCGATGATCGCCCGGCAGGCGCTGAAGACGTTTTTCTCCCGATGATCCATCACCTCATTGGCGCGGGTGCGTTCCGGGTTGGAGTGGGCTACCACATAGTCCGGGAACAGATAATATTTCAGGTAGGTATTCGGCATGGTCTGCGGATCCAGCGCCTGCACATCTTTCGCTTTGGCAAAGGTGTCGTTCCAGCTGGCCTCGGTGTGCGGATCGTTCGAGGGCGGCACATAGCCGTATTTCGCCACATATTCGCGCAGTTTCGGCATCAAATCATTGCCGTCGAGGTCCTCAATCGACGTCCACCAGCCGAAGTGGTTGAGGCCGTAGTAGCGCACGCGCATCTGTTTACGGTCTTTGAGGCCGACAATCTGCGCCATCCGCCCTTCAATGCCGATCGGCATATCGCAGATGTTGAGGATTTTGGCGTTCGGCCGCAGACGACGTGTGGCTTCCGCCACAATCGCCGCCGGGTTGGAGTAGTTAAGCATCCAGGCGTTCGGCGAATATTTTTCCATATAATCCACCAGCTCCAGCACGCCGCCGATAGAGCGCATACCGTAGGCGATCCCGCCCGGTCCGCAGGTCTCCTGGCCCAGCACGCCGTGGCGTAGCGGGATTTTCTCATCTTGTTCACGCATCGGATATTTCCCGACGCGGATATGCGCCATGACAAAATCAACATCGGTAAACGCCGCCTGCGGATCGGTGGTATAGCTGAACTCAATCTCCGGCGCCTGCTCTTTGAGGATCACTTTGCACGCCTCGGCGATGGTCTCCTGGCGCGCGCCGTCGTTGTCATAAAATTTCAGCGACCGCAGCGGAAAACGATCCTGGTTTGCCAGCAGCATCAGGACAATGCCCGGGGTGAAGGTGCTGCCGCCGCCTGCGATAACAACTGAGAATTTTTTCATGATACTGCCTCCGTCATGGTGGTATGTTCGGTCGAAAGAGAATCTTTCATCAGGTTTTCCAGCTGGTCGCGCACCTGGGGAACGTGCAGGCCGACGATGACCTGAATCCCGTTGCCGCGGCGTACTACCCCGTGGGCGCCCAGCGCTTTAAAGACGTCGTCACTTTGCGTTTTCGCCATATCGACCAGCGCGATGCGCAGTCGGGTGGCGCAGTTGTTGATGCTTTCAATGTTGTCGGCGCCGCCGAGGGCCTGCAGGAAGCCAGCGGCCTGACCCAGCCGGGTCTCTGGCGCGGCGGCGGCCGTGGTTTTACCTCGTGCCGCCTGGTAATCGGCCTTGCTGTAGAGCTTGATTTCGCTCTCTTCCCGGCCAGGCGTCTTCAGGTTCAGACGCAGGATCAGGGTACGGAAGACTACGAAGTAGAGGGCGGTGAAACAGAGGCCGATGCCTATCTGAATGAACATCATCGAAGCGTGGTGATGGAACATTGGGATCCAGTTTTGCGGCAAGAATTGATCGAGCAGGCCGCCGCCGAAGTTGCCCACCACGCCGCAGATGTACATCACCGTCGCCATGGTCGCCGCCAGCACCGCGTGAACGGCGAACAGCAGCGGCGAGATGAAGAGGAAGGTGAACTCCAGCGGCTCAGTGATCCCGACCAGCATCGCGGTCAGGGTGGCGGGGATCAGCAGGCCGGCGACCTTGACGCGGTTTTCCGGCGCGGCAGTGAAGTAGAGCGCCAGCGCAATCCCCACCGAACCAAACACTTTCGAGTTACCGTGCAGGGCAAAGCCGCCCTCCGGGAACAGCGTCTTCAGCGGTTCCGTACTCTGACTGAACGCCTGCAGATGCTCTGCCCAGTAGACCTGCAGTCCGCCCTCCACCACCGCCGGGCCAAAGATGAACGGGCCATAGACGAAGTGGTGCAGGCCGGTGGGGATCAGGATGCGCTCAAGGAAGATGTAAACCCACACCCCAAGCGCCCCGGCTGAGCGCAGAAAGGCCTGCAGCGATTCAATACCCAGCTGGACCTTTGGCCAGCCGAGCAGGGTCAGCCAGGCGCAAGGGATCATCGCGAGGAAGGCGACAATGACCACAAACGATGAACCCTGAAAGATGCCGAGGAATACCGGCAGGGGTTTATCGAAATAGCGATTGTGCAGGGCCGTCACCAGACCGGAGATGACGATGGCGCCGATAATGCTGGTGTCGAGGGTTTTAATCCCGGCAATCATCGTCAGGCCGCTGCCGGCCGTGGGTTCAGCGGAAAAATCGACGCCGAAGAAGTGGCCCCAGGTCATCCCCATGGCGTTGATAAAGTAGTTCCAGGTGAGAAAGCTCACCAGCACCGCCAGACAGGCCCGGCCCTGGGCCTGTTTCGCCAGGCCGATCGGCAGACCGACGGCGAAAATCAGCGGCATATTACGAAAGACGGTCCAGCCGCCCTCCTCAATGATGTGAACGATCTGGGCAAACAGGCTGTCGGGTGCGGTCAGCGCTTCGCCGACGAACATCGGGTTGCGCAGCATGATGGCGATACCAACCACAATCCCGGCAAAAGGGAACAATAAAACCGGGGTAAACATGGCGCCGCCAAAGCGTTGTATTTGACTGAGCATTGGGAAATCCTCATGTAACAACTCGTAGGGTGAGTGGCCTTCTTTTTCTTGATTACCGGCCTGACTGGAGAATAAAAATTTGCCCGTCCGACAACATGCCGCGCCGTTGCGATTCGTGATCCCATTCATGGTTTTAATTTGGCCAAAGTTGTCTACTTCGATAACAAAAGTTAGACATCGATAAGTCAGGCAGCGAAATTAACTAAATGAATGTGTCTTAATTGATTGTAATTAACCTACTTTTTTAGAAAAAAGAGCACAAAGCGACATCCCCTTTTCCTGCACAAGAGGACTACTGGTGATCTATAAATCCATTGCTGACCGCCTGCGGCTGCGGCTGAATTCCGCCGACTTCGCCATCGGCAGCCCGCTACCAGGAGAGAAAAAACTGGCCGAGGAGTTCGGGGTGGCGCGCATGACTATTCGCAAAGCCATCGATCTGCTGGTGGACTGGGGATTGGTTGTGCGTCGCCACGGCTCGGGAACTTACGTGGCGCGTAAAGACGTCCATCATGAAACCAGCAATCTGACCGGCCTGGCGGAAGTGCTGCGCAAGCAGGGTAAAGAGGTGGTGAGTCAGGTGCTGGCCTTCGAGGTGATGCCCGCCCCGCCGGCCATCGCCAGTCTGCTGCGGATTAAAATTGATGAACGGATCTACTTCTCACGGCGGGTGCGCTACGTCGACGGCAAGCCGCTGATGCTGGAGGATAGCTATATGCCGGTGAAGCTGTTCCGCAACCTGTCGCTGAGTCATCTGGAAGGGTCGAAATTTGATTATATTGAGAAAGAGTGCGGGATCATCATCAGCGGGAACTATGAAACGCTGACGCCGGTGCTGGCGGACAAGCAGTTGGCGCGCTCAATGAACGTCCCGGAGCAGACGCCGCTGCTGCGTATTACCTCCCTTTCCTACAGCGACAGCGGCGAGTTTCTTAACTATTCGGTCATGTTCCGCAACGCCAGCGAGTATCAGGTGGACTATCACCTGCGCCGCGTCCAGGCGCAAAGCCCGCTAGCTTAGCCCCCAGAACAGCACGGCGAGTAGCTGCGGGGTGATAATGCGCAGGAACATCACCAGCGGATAGACGGTGGCGTAAGAGAGCGCCGCTGCGCCGCTGGTGGCGTGCAGGTTGTTGGCGAAGGCCAGCGCCGGCGGGTCAGTCATGGAGCCGGCCAGCATGCCGCACAGCGTCAGATAGTTCATTTTCGCCAGCATGCGCGCGAGGATGCCCACCGTCAGCAGCGGGATGGCGGTGATGAAAATGCCGTAAGCGATCCAGCTCAGACCATCGCCCTGGGTCAGGGTGGCGACAAAGTCACCCCCCGATTTTAGCCCGACCACCGCCAGAAACAGCACTATCCCCAGCTCGCGCAGCGCCAGGTTGGCGCTCGGCGGCATAAACCAGTACAGCTTGCCGATACTGCCGATACGCCCAAGGATCAGCGCCATAATCAGCGGCCCACCGGCCAGTCCCAGCTTCAATGCGGCAGGGAAGCCGGGAATAAACAACGGGATAGATCCCAGCAGTACCCCGAGTCCGATGCCGATAAACACCGGCAGCATCTGGACCTGCTGCAGCTTCTGCTGAGCGTTACCCAGTTCGGCGGCCACGGCGTCAATTGCCTCCGGACGGCCGACCAGGTTGAGGATGTCACCAAACTGCAGGCTGGCGCTGCTGCTGGCTACCAGCTCGACGCCTGCCCGGTTAAGCCTGGAGATCACTACGTCATAGCGCTGTTTGACGTGGAGATCGCGTATTTTCTTCCCCAGCACTTTTTCGTTAGTGACCACCACCCGCTCCACTTTCAGATCGGTGCCGCGCGTCGACAGCGAGGTTGCCACCTCCTGGCCTATCACCAGCTGCGCATTGTGCAAATCCTCAGGTCGCCCCACCAGGTGCAGCAGGTCGCCAGCCTGGATAAGGGTGCCCGGCGCAGGCACCATCAACAGCTCGCCACGCTTCAGCCGCGAACAGACGATGTTGTCGCTATTGAGCATCGGCACATCCTGAATCGCCATCTGGTTGAGGTTGGGGTTCTCCACCCGCACGTTAATGGTGTGCAAATGAGCGTGGCCGTTGCCGCTGCTCTCCTCAAACCGCTGGGCCTCTTTCTCGATATTGATGCGAAAGAACAGACGCACCAGCCACATGGTCAGCAGAATGCCGCAGATGCCGAACGGATACGCCATCGCGTAGCTCATCCCCATTTGATCGACCACCTCGAACGGTACGCCGAGATCGCGCAGAATTTGCTGCCCGGCCCCCAGCGCCGGCGTGTTGGTCACCGCACCGGAGAAGATACCGAGCACCACCGGGAGAGGAATATTGAACAGCTTATGCAGCACCGCGGTCACCAGGCCGCCGAGGATAACGATAAGGATAGCGAACAGATTGAGCCGCAGGCCTGAGACCCGCAGCGAGGCGAAAAAGCCCGGCCCCACCTGAATACCGATGGTGTAGACGAACAGGATCAAGCCGAATTCCTGAATAAAATGCAGCATCGGGCTGCTGAGGGCGACGCCCGCCTGATCGACAAAGTGGCCGACGATAATGCCGCCAAATAACACGCCGCCAATACCAAAGCCAACGCCGCGGATTTTGACATTGCCGATCCACAACCCAACCACCGCCACCAGCGCCAGCACGCTGACCGTCAATGCTATCTCACTCATGGTACCGTCCCTGTGAATAACATTATTATTAACAGGGATTATGACCGCGGCCAGGCGGATTGTATGCTGCCTGGCGCACAATAATCATGGAGTAAGATACGCTATTCAGGCGCGTTCTTATTTTTCGCTGCGATAGTGAGTTGCTGAATACTTTTCTCCGGGGAAGGAAGTGCTTCAGGCATAGTGCCACCCAGGTCTTTAATAGTCTGGCGTACTTTTTGCCCTACGTCATAATGCGTTTTGTTGGCGAGTTGCTTCGAATCAACCGCGTCCCGACGTAGTTTTTCTTCCGTTTGGGTAGCACGAAACAGGTTGGCCGCGAGCTCAGTCGATCCCATATAGTCGAGTATTTTTTGGCTTTTCTTTAGGCCCTTACGCTCATGGATTGCTTTTTGGTCAAGACCACCATAGAGACCTTTATAACCATGGTTTTGAAAGACAGCAAAATCAAGAGTCGTCTCAACACCAGCACGTTGGGCCGTTTCAACCAGATGTTTATTATGCTCTTTGAGCTCATTGCGCAGGAACAGTCGCTTTTCATCCTCTCGTAGAGACTTAAATATTTGATCATCTTGCAATTCCTGGCGCCGGGTTTGCAAGGCAAAGTACGTTTGCCCCGCAGCAATCACCGGTTTCGACGGATCGCCATTTTGCACTACCAGATAGCAGGCGTAGCGTGAGAGGTGGAAATCTTCAAGATTCCTGCTGGCGCCAGAACCTAATTCGACCATTTTGTTGGTTTCAACAAAATGGTCTGCCGAGGGATGACCACTCGCCTCACATGAAATTATCGCTTTTGCAATGACCTTATAAAAATTCCGCCACTCTTTATAGTCAAGCAGGGGACCAAGGTTGCGGGCAGACCAATACTCCCGCCCCGCCTCATCGCTCTTTCTAATCGCTTCAAATGGCTGCTGTTCGTTCATAACGTATCCTTGTTTGAGTGAGTCCCAAAGTATGATTGTTTTTTAAACTGAAACACCCGTTGCAGCAAGGAAGTTTATTGTGCTCTCGCACACAAAAAAGCCCCGAAAATCGGGGCCTTATAAGTTATTCGCTTAATTAACTATTTAATGCCGGTCGTTCGCTGATGGCGATACGCTGCGGGGCGATCTGCTCAGGCTCATTGCGGGTCAGATCGATATGCAGCAGGCCATTGGTGAAGGTCGCGCCAGAGACCTCCATGTTGTCGGCGAGGGTGAAGCTCAGGCTGAAGGCCTGGCTCACCAACCCCTGGTGCAGCCATGTGGTCTCTTTTTCCGGCTGCTGCGGCGTGCCTTTCACCACCAGACGGGTGCCTTCCAGTTGAATATCCAGATCTTCCTGACGGAAACCGGCCAGCGCAAGGGTAATGCGGTAGTGGTTATCGTCGCTTTTTTCGATGTTATAGGGCGGGAAGCTTTGGCTTTCACCGGCGGTTTGCAGGGCGCTGGCCAGTTTGTCAAAACCGATCCATTGACGCAGCAGGGGGGATAAATCGTAGTTACGCATACTGTTTTCTCCTTCTAAGAAGCGAGTGAATACCTGCGAATTCTGTAAATTCGCATCTGCTCCCTGACGGCGAGCAGGTTGTTACATCAGGCCGCCACGCGGCCTGAAACGGACAATTAGTTGATTTCGATGCGGCGCGGCTTGTTCGCTTCCGGGATCACCCGTTCCAGATCGATATACAGCAGGCCGTTCACCAGATTGGCGCCGCGGACGTGAATGTTTTCCGCCAGCTGGAATTTGCGCTCGAAGTTGCGCTCGGCGATCCCCTGATACAGGTAGGTCCGCTCTTTCTGCTCGGCGGCGTGGGCGCCTTTGACGATCAGCAGATTGTCCTGGGCAGTGATCTCCAGCTCGCTTTCAGCAAAGCCAGCCACCGCGATAGCGATGCGATAGTGGTTTTCGTCTACCAGCTCGACGTTATACGGAGGGTAGCCGCCGTTGCTCTGGCTTTGATTGTTTTCCAGCAGGTTGAACAGGCGGTCGAAACCAATGGCTGAACGATATAGCGGGGAAAGATCGAAGTTACGCATAGTAAATAGCTCCTGAAAATCAGCGAGAATCAAATGACCTTCCATCGTGGACAGGCCGCGGTAATCCGGAATACCCCTCAGGCGTATTCTCAGTGGGTTACACCTATAAAATGGGTTTCTCCCCGTCCTTTTCAAGGGATTGAGGGCAATTTTTTTTGCAGTTTATCGATGATTGCTTAGACTGGGTGGAGGAGCACAAAAAGCAAAGTGCGATGCCCGCCACAGTGCGGCGCAATAACACTATGCATTCACGGGATGGCCCGATATAACCGCTGAAAGGTTATCTCAACGCCCGAAACGACAATGGAAGAACAATGAAAAGCAGACGACTGTTAAAGCTGGTCCTGTTCAGCGGGATAATAAGCCTGAGCGGTTGCTCCAGCGTAATGTCACATACCGGTGGCAAAGAGGGAACCTATCCGGGCACGCGATCCAGTGCGCAAACGCTGGGGGACAGCGATACCAACTGGGGTGTGAAATCGCTGGTGGCGCTGGACATGCCGTTCACCGCCGTCATGGATACCCTGCTGCTGCCGTGGGATATGTTCCGCACCGACAGCTCAATCAAATCTCGGGTCGAAAAGAGCGAGAAGGCTACGCTGGCGACCAACTCGGTGATCCCGCCAGCGCCGATGCCTGCCCAGTAAGTTATCGTCCGGTCTGCGTAACCCACAGCTGACGATAACCGTCCACCTCCTCCATCCAGGCAATCTGTTTACCGTCTGGCGAAAAGACGATCGCGTCCGCCGAGGGCGCATGCGCATGCGTATCGGTTAAAAAGGTGATATCTCCCGTACCGGCATGGCAGCAGGCAATCCGATCCTCCAGCGCAAAACCCAGCCACTCTCCCGACGGATGCCAGTTAAACGCCGACTGGATACCCGACGCGTGATGCGTCAGCTGCCGCGGCTCGCCCCCCTGCGGGGAAATAAGCCACAGCTGCACTACGCCGGCGTCGTCGCGCATCAGAAAGGCTATCGCCGTCGCCTGGGGATTGGCGCGCACCCAGTGGCGCGGGACGTTCACCAGTCCCGGGTAGCGGCGATGGTGGGTGAAGGTCAAACGACGCTGGCTGACGCCCACCGGCGGCGCCGGCATTGTGGTTGCGGTACCGGCCAGCGGCGCCCCGCCAGGCTGCTTCCAGCCGGCTTCATCCTGCGGCAGATCGACAATAAACAGCTCAGGCACTTTATCGCCATTTTCCGCCAGCGTATCGCCAATAAACGCCAGAGTATGGTTCCCGACCCAGCCCTCCTCATAGGCGCGATTAATCTCATCGCTGCCCGGCGCGGGTGCCGGCGTCGTACGGCTTACCAGCACGCACCAGTGGCTGCCGCCATATTCGCGCGGATGCTGTCCCTGCGGCGTCACCGGTCCATAGGGCGCCGCCACGCCGACGTTGCGCAGATCCAGCGCCGGATCGCGCTCGTGCAGCACGTGATCGTTGTAGGTAAAACTGACAAACTGACCGTTGGGGCTATAGACATGGACGTGGCTGCCGCCGCGCAGCGCGCCGGGCGTGTAGGGGGGGGTAATGTCCATGGCGTCCAGATTCTCGACAGCCCCCTGAAAGGCCACCACTCCGCGGCGATGATGAAAATCATACTGCCACTGCGCATCCGGCCGCTCGGGGCCATGAATAAACACATAGCGCTCCTGGGTTGGATGCACGGTTACCACGCCCACGTGCGCGCCCTGCGTGGCACGATAAATGGTCTCCACAGTACCGCTGTTTACGTTCACTCGCTCAATGGTTTCGCCGGTAAACGATGCGCCGGACGGACGAACGTCGAATACCAGCCACTGGCTGTCGGGAGTCCAGGTATTAATATTGGTAAGCTGGTGATGACGGGGAGCAAAAGTGACTTGTTTCATGACGATACCCTGATGCGAGACTTACGCATCAGGGTAGCGTATCGCAAAAAATTAGCCTACACGTTTCACATCGCCGACCAGCAGGATATAAGACAGCGCGCCTATCAACGCCACCACGGAGATATAAACCAGCGCCGGGCCAAAGCCGTAATCCTGCGCCAGATAGCCAATCACCAGCGGGACGGTGATGCCGCCCAGGCCGCCAACAAAGTTAAACACCCCGCCGGTCAGGCCGATCAGGCGCATCGGCGCCAGGGAGGAGACCAGCGACCAGGTGATAGACGCAAAACCGTTACCGAAGAACGCCAGCGCCATCAGCGCCATGATCCAGATGGGGTCGTTGGTGTAGTTTGCCCCCATGATGCAGGTGGAGATCAACAGTCCACAGATGATCGGCGTTTTGCGCGCCACGCCCAGCGAGTAGCCTTTTTTCACCAGCTTATCCGCCAGCCAACCAGACAGCAGGACGCCAAAAAACGCGGCGAGGAAGGGCACCGTGGTCATAAAGCCGGCCTTCAGCGCGGTGATGCCTTTTTCCTGGGTTAAGTAGTTCGGAAACCAGGTCAGGAAGAACCACAGCGTCGAGGTTACCGCGAACTGTCCAAGGTAAACGCCAACCAGCTTGCGGTGAAAAACCAGCTTCCAGTCCGCTTTCGATAACGGTTGACGCGCCTCTTTCTTCACCGGCGCATCGCCATCCACCAGGCCGCCGCCGTCGCGGATATAGTCGAGTTCGGCTTTACTGATGCTTTTAGTCAGGCGCGGCGGTTGATAAACCTTGAACCAGATCAGCGACCAGATAATGCCGATACCGCCGGTAACGATAAACACCCAGTGCCAGCTCAATAGCTCCTGGATCCAGATCAGCAGCGGCGTGAGGAAAGCCAGGCCAACAAATTGCCCCGAGGTATAAAACCCGACGGCGGAAGCGCGCTCGTGCTCCGGGAACCAGCTGGTCACCATGCGGTTGTTGGTCGGGAAGGCTGGCGCTTCGAAGATGCCGGTAATGGCGCGTAAACCGATAAGCGACATTAAACCGGTGGCGAAGCCTTGTAGCAACGTCGCCACCGACCAGCCAAATATAGCGATAAAGTAGGTAAGCCTGGATCCCACGCGGTCAAGGAACCAACCGCCAGGGATCTGGCAGAGGGTATACAGCCAGGCAAAGGCGGAAAATACGTAGCCCATTTCCGCTTTGCTAATACCAAACTCCTCCTGAATATGCGCCGAGGCGACGGCGAGGTTGGCACGGTCTACATAACAAATAACCACGGTAATAAAGATCATGATGAGCGTCAGATAACGGCGACGCCCGGTTTTTACAGCGGTAACTGAAATATCCATCGCAATCTGTCTCCAGATTTTGGGCATAGCGAAGCCGCTCACCATGCCCGGTAATTTACAGAGGGTGTTTTTGTTTTTTATTAATAACTATGTTGCGATGCGCTAAATAATTCGTGCTGGGGAAAGGCGGCAAATTTTCGCATCCCTGGGAGCATACAATAGTATGTGACCAGGGTAAGAAAATGCAGCCAACGCATCACCAGTGCGAAGTATGACGCGCATTTACCATTCGGCGACAGATCCATCCTCATACCGCCACAACGGATTTCGCCAGTCCGGCGCGTTTTTACTTAACTCAATCACGCGGGCCTCATCAATTTCCACGCCCAGCCCCGGCTTCATCAATGGTTTAAAGAAGCCGCCTTCCATATTGAAATCTTCTTTGTTTTTCACAAAATCAAGCAGTTCGGCGCCTTTGTTGTAATGGATACCCATGCTCTGCTCCTGGAAGACCGCGTTATGCGAAACGAAATCAACGTGCAGACAGGCTGCCAGCGCGATCGGCCCCAGCGGACAGTGCGGCGCCAGCCCAACGTCATAGGCTTCCGCCATGCCGGCAATTTTATAGCATTCGGTAATACCGCCTGCGTGCGACAGATCGGGTTGTAAAATAGCCACCCCGCCCGCTTCCAGGACCCGTTTAAATTCAAAGCGCGAAAACATACGTTCGCCGGCGGCAATGGGAATATGGGTTTGCGCCGCCAGCCGCGGATAATATTCCGCCTGCTCGGCTAATACCGGCTCCTCAATAAATAATGGGCGATATGGCTCCAGCTCTTTAATTAATACCTTAGCCATCGGCGCGCTAACGCGGCCGTGAAAATCGAGACCAAACTCAATTTCATTGCCAAACGCTTCACGGATTTGCGCCACGGTATTCACCGCGGCATCAACCGCGCGGGAATTATCAATGATACCCATCTCTTCGCAGCCGTTTAATTTAAAGGTGTCGAAACCAATGCCGCGCAGCTTCTTAATCCCGTCAATTACTTCGGCGGGGCGGTCGCCGCCCACCCAGCTGTAGGCTTTAATTTTGTCACGCACCAGCCCGCCCATCAGTTGCCAGACCGGGGCATTCAGAACCTTACCTTTAATATCCCATAGCGCCTGGTCAATACCGGCGATGGCGCTCATCATAATCGGGCCGCCGCGATAAAAGCCGCCGCGGTACATTACCTGCCACAGGTCGTTAATCCGCGCCGGATCCTGGCCAATCAGGTAGTCGCCAAATTCATGAACGGCCGCCTCCACCGTGCGGGCGCGCCCTTCAATCACCGGTTCGCCCCAGCCGACAATGCCTTCATCGGTTTCAATCTTCAGGAACATCCAACGCGGAGGTAAACGGTACGTGGTGATATTGGTTATTTTCATTTCACTGCCTCTCGATACGCTTTTACGAATGCGGCTGCCTGCTGCGCGGTACGTTCAACCGGCTGGCCGGCACGATAGAGATCGCTACCCAATCCTGCCCCAACACAGCCGGCATTAATCCACTGCGCCAGGTTTTCCGGCGTCACGCCGCCAACGGCAAAGACCGGAACCTCGGGCGGAAGCACGGCTTTCAACGCTTTGATGTAATCCGGGCCAAAAGCCGATGACGGGAAGATTTTCAGAGCCTGCGCGCCGGCATCGAGCGCGCTAAAGGCTTCGCTGGCGGTGGCGCAGCCTGGACACACGGTCATGCCGTAACCCACCGCTCGCCGGATCACTTCCGGTTGAATGTTTGGCGTCACAATCAGCCGACAGCCCATGGCCGCCAGCCTGTCGACCTGCTCCGGTTGCAGCACCGTGCCCGCGCCGATAAGCGCCTGCTCGCCGTAAGCGTCGACGACCTGCGGAATACTTTTCTCCCACTGCGGCGAGTTCAGCGGGATTTCGACCGCGTCGAAACCGGCGTCGATAACGGCGCCAACGTGAGCCAGCGCCTCGTCTGGCGTAATACCGCGCAGGATAGCGATAAGTGGAAGGTTAGTTTGCCACTGCATAAGCGATGCTCCTTATTCCTGTCTGAAATGCCGTATCGCCCGCAACCGCGCTGACTTCGCGGCCAATGGCGGCGAATGCCTGCTGATAGCGGGATGTTAACGATGACCCAGCGACGAGACTGATCGCCTGCTGTCCGGCGAATGTGTCGCTGAGGGTGGCAACTTCAGCGCCAATCAGCAGGCCGGAAAGAAATTCGCTAACCTGCTCGCGAGGCAGCGCGCCCAGCACGTGCGAAGCGCGAACTTCAAACAGCTGCGGCAGGACGGCGGGGTTGTTGATACCGCGCTGCAGACCTGCCGCGAATGCGGCAGCGGACGTTTCCTGCGGCGGTAAGCCGGCGCCCACCAGCGAGTGCTGAAGCAACAGATGATGCAATTCACCGGTCAAAACGGTACGAAAATCGTGAATTTGCCGGCGATCGGCCAGTACCCACTTGCAGTGGGTTCCCGGCATCACGTAGACAGACGAAGGGGCTAAGGCGCTAGCGCCCAGCAGCTGCGTTTCTTCCCCACGCATGACGTTATGGTTATCGTCACGGGAAACGCAAAGGCCGGGAATTATCCAGATATTGTCGCCAACGGCAGTTAACTGCTGGCCAATATCCGAGAAAGCGGCAGGAAGCGGCAAATAAGGGGCGATTTTCCAGCCCACGTTGCTGCCGACCATCCCTGCCATCACCACCGGTGTGGCGCCATCGCGCCAGTGCTGTGTGATTTCCGCTAACACCGCAGCGGGAGAGCGACCATTCAGGCGCGTTACGCCTGCTTCAGATTGCCTGCTTTCCAGGCATTCTTCGCCCTGATAAAGCCAGGCGCGTAAATTCGTCGATCCCCAATCTATTGCGATGTAGCGAGCCGTCATGTGATTTCCTTAAGCCTTCGTGTCGAGCTGGCGATCATCGTCAACGCCGCCTGCTCCGCCGCGTCGCTATCCTGATGCCGAATGGCGTCAAATAGCGCTTTATGTTCCTGGAGGGTTTTCGGCATGTTGCCTTCATCGCCCATCCAGGTCCGTTCAAATACCGCCCGCTGCAGCGAACTGATCGCCACGCTAAGCTGCTGCAAAACCGGGTTATGTACTGACTGCAGCACCGCCTCGTGGTAGCGAATATCCGCTTCGTTAAAGGCATCCCGGTTTTGGTTGTTGGCGATCATGTCATTGAGCGCCGACTCGATTTCCGCCAGATCGCTTGAGGTGGCGCGTTCCGCCGCCCAACGCGCGATGGCGGGTTCAACCAGGTTGCGCACTTCACTCATCGCGCTGATAAGACGCGGGTCATAGTCATTTTCCAGTACCCACTGCAGCACCTCGGTGTCGAGGTAGTTCCACTGGTTTCTGGGAGCGACAAACGCGCCGCGATAGCGCTTCATTTCAATCAGCCGCTTCGCCATCAGGGAACGAAACACTTCGCGGATGATGTTGCGCGAGGTTTCAAACTCCTCACAGAGTTCCGCTTCGGCCGGAAGCGCCGAACCCGGGACGTATTTACCGCTGACGATCTGTTTGCCCAGCGAGATCACAATGCGATCGGTCTTATTGAGAGTCATGGAGAGTCCTTGTGCTCTATGTGTACTGCTCTACTTTACCGTCGCTGCTGAATTTCGCCTCATGTTTGTACTACTAACGTGATGCTGTACGTTATCAACATGAGCGTAATGTAGTACAACATTATTGTGTTGTACTACAATTTGGATCACAAAAAGAACAATTCATGAAAATTAAAGCGCAGCGGCCCTGACAAGAGGCGATAAGAGAGAAAATTAAGGGGAGGAGGCGTTAAAACGCTTCGCCGACCTGGAAGTAAAAGCCGCTGCTGCCATTGCCGATACCGTAGTCGAGGCGAACATTAACGCGAGGTTTGAATTCAAAGCGGTAGCCAACGCCCGCCGAAGGCAGCCAGCGGCCATTATTCAGCGACGACAGTGAGGGCCCCATGGTTCCCGCTCCTGCCCAGGCGACAATCCCGTGCCGCCAGGTGAGCTGCCGGCGGTATTCCAGCTGGCCGCTGACGACGTTTTTATCCCGGTAGCGCCCCTGGTAGTAGCCGCGCATCCGTTCATCGCTGCCGAGCAGCGGCATCATGCTCCACGGTACCTCGCCCTGGGTGAAGGCGCCATCGGCCTCCCAGGCGAGCACGCTTTTCTCGCTCAGGGCATGATAATGGCTATAGTGCAGCTGAAATTCCTCAAAGCGGGTATCGCTACCTAATCCGGGCGCATAGTGGGTATAGCGGAGGTTGGCATACTGACCCCGGCGCGGGTTAGGGACAAAGTCGCGATCGTCCCAGTTGATATCAATGCTGGCGCCGGAGCTGAATACCGACGGTCCCTGCGGAGTGTTTTCTATCTTCGGCCGATCGTCATGGTCCATCTCATCGGCATTCTGCACCGCCAGCGACCATCCCGCCCCGAGATAAACATGATCGATAAGCTGCCGATAAAGGGTGGGTCGCAGGGTCAGTACCTGGGCGGTATACTTCTCTTTTTCATTGTCTTTATCCCCGGCATGAAAACCCTGCCCCCAATAATAAGTGGGCGTATTGGCTATCGACCCGTCGACAAAAACGCGCCACAGATCACGATCGAAAAAGGTGTAGTTTTTCACGCTGAGGCCAAAGGCGCCGGTAGAGCTGGCGTAGCCGCTGAGCGTCAGGGTCGAGTTCTGGCTGGTGGTATCCTGCGGGTCGGGACGATACAGGCCGACGACAGCGGTGCCAATGCCCAACCCTAGTTCCGGCGTATAGAACGGACCGGGCATCACGCCCCAGTCGATGCCTTTGCTGGCGTCGAACTTATCGCTGGCGCCGAGATGCTGCAGCCAGCCGTCGATTTTCTCGCGGCTGAGCGCCTCGGCCTGGCTGCCTGTCGGGCAGACCATCAGCAGCAGAAAAGTGATAAACAGTCGGCTCAAAAGCGATACTCGCCGGCAATAAAGAAACTGTTACGTTCGGCAAAGCCAAACTCGGTAGTAATATTAAAATTCTGCGTCAGCTCGTATTGCGCGCCCACCAGAACGTTCCATGGCGACTGCAGATGCTGCTTCACATCGAAGCGACCGTTATTGTCCTGGTTGGCCAGATTAACCATATTCTGCAGCATCGGCGACGGCATCGAGAGATCGCTGAGGCTGCCTTTAAACTCCTGCTGCACATCCTGATACATGCTGCCAACCCACAGATTTAGCTTTCCGGCGGGGAGATGCAGCGCATCGACCGATGGCGTACTGAAACGATAGCCAACGCGCGGCGAAAAGGTAAGCGCATCGATGCTGCCGTCGAGGATATCAAAGCGCGTTTGCGTGTAGTTGGCGTCCAGCACGGTAAACCAATTGCCGACGCCGCCCACCAGGGTGGTGCCCATCCCGTAGGTAGTACCTTTAAAATCGAGACGAAAGTCGAGATCCTGCATCCCCGGCAGGGGCACCACTTTACCGTTCGGTCCCTTCAGGCCGACAGCTATCTGCGAAATTGAATGCCCTTCGGTGTGCCCCACCAGGCCATAAACGTTCATAAACGGCAGCAGCCAGGCATCCAGCTTGAGCGTCTCGGTTTTGCTGCTTTCCCGCGTATGACCAACGCCAATCTGGAAAGCGTTATCCAGCGAGACCGGCCCATTAGCGAAAATGTTATTCACGGCGTGCTTGCAGACAGGATCCTTACCGCAATCGATATTGCGGCCATCCAGCGACAGCCCGGTGAAGTTTATGCTGTCGACATTAATATTCTGCCGCATATCCATATAGTTAATGCTGACGCCAAACGGCAGCGGCAGGACGTAGCCGCGCTTTCTGGCCTCATCGCCTAGCAAAGGGAGTAGCGAGGACGATGCTGCGGCCGCAGGCTGGCGACTTTCTGGCACCGGCAGATCCGCGGGCTCTGCGCCGTGATAGGCATACGCCGGTTCGAGCGGCGCCGTTGGTTCCGCGGCCGCGCAAACCTGAACAGAGGCGAATGGCAGCGTAACCAACATCAAACGGTGGTATATATTCATGAAAAGTATGATGTTAGTTCTGAGTTGCTAAAAAGAGGGCGGGTAGCTTATAGAATCCCCTGCAAGGATTGAGGGATTTAAATGCGGATTAACATCTGTTCATGAAAAAAGAGAAGACAGACCCGGCGAACGCCGGGCCGGAAAGAAGTTTACGCTAAAACGTATTTTTCAATGGCGAAGGCAACGCCATCTTCAAGGTTCGATTTGGTGATGAAGTTCGCCGCTTCTTTGACCGCAGGAATGGCGTTATCCATTGCCACGCCGACGCCGGCAAATTCAATCATCGCGATATCATTTTCCTGATCGCCAATCGCCATAATCTCTTCCGGCTTGATGCCCAGCGCATCGGCCAGCGACTTCACGCCAGTGCCTTTATTGACGCGTTTATCCAGTATTTCGAGGAAGTAAGGCGCACTTTTCAGCACGGTGTACTTCTCTTTCACTTCCGCCGGAATACGGGCGATGGCCTGGTCGAGGATTGCCGGCTCATCAATCATCATCACTTTCAGCAGCTGGATCTCAGGATCCATTTTCTCCGCTTCGCAGAACACCAGCGGAATGGTTGCCACATAGGATTCGTGGACGGTGTAGTAGCTGATATCGCGGTTCGCGGTATACAGCGTATTGCGATCCAGCGCATGGAAGTGGGAGCCGACCTCGCGGGAGAGCTGCTCAAGGAAGCGATAGTCGTCATAGCTCAGCGCGGTTTGCGCGACGGTGCTTCCGTCACCAGCCTTCTGCACCAGCGCGCCATTGTAGGTAATGCAGTAATCACCCGGCTGCTCCATATGCAGCTCTTTCAAATAGCTGTGGACGCCAGCGTAAGGGCGACCGGTGGTCAGCACCACGTTAACACCGCGCTCGCGCGCCGCGGCGATGGCGGCTTTCACCGCTGGAGAGATGGTATGGTCGGGCAGCAGCAGCGTGCCGTCCATATCGATTGCAATCAGTTTAATAGCCATAGGGTCCCCGGGTAAGATGAGTCTCCCCTCATGCTAACGCGATTCCGCTCAAAAAACAGTAAAAGTGTCGGCCAGAAAGGGGGATGGAACCACAGCAGCGGATTCCTCTTTTAGCGGCAAAAGAAAAGCCCGATCGCGCGATGCGACCGGGCTTATACATCCTGTTGCCCCGGTAAAACTCGTTACCGGGAAACATGCGGCTTAAATATCGATATTCGCCGCTTTCAGGGCATTCTCTTCGATAAACGCGCGACGCGGCTCAACGGCATCACCCATCAGGGTGGTGAACAGCTGATCGGCAGCGATGGCATCCTTGACGGTCACGCGCAGCATGCGACGGCTGTCCGGATCCATGGTGGTTTCCCACAGCTGATCCGGGTTCATCTCGCCCAGACCTTTATAGCGCTGGATGGAGAGACCGCGACGGGACTCTTTCACCAGCCAGTCCAGGGCCTGCTCGAAGCTGGCTACCGGCTGACGACGTTCGCCGCGCTCGATGTAAGCATCTTCTTCCATCAGGCCGCGCAGTTTCTCGCCCAGGGCACAAATACGACGATATTCCGGCCCCATAATGAACTCGTTATCCAGCGGATAGTCGGTATCCACGCCGTGGGTACGTACGCGAATAACCGGCTCAAAATGCTGCAGTTCTTTGTTCTCGTGGAGATCGAATTTCCACTGGCTGCCGTGCTGTTCTTTCTCGTTCAGCTCGGAGACCAGGGTGTTCACCCAGCGGGTCACCTTCTGCTCGTCCGCCAGGTCGGCCTCGGTCAGGGTCGGCTGATAGATTAGCTCTTTCAGCAGCGCTTTCGGGAAGCGGCGCTCCATGCGGCCAATCATTTTCTGGGTGGCATTGAACTCGGCAACCAGTTTTTCCAGCGGTTCGCCCGCCAGCGCCGGCGCATTGGCGTTGGTGTGCAGGGTCGCACCGTCGAGCGCGATGGAGATCTGATACTGATCCATCGCTTCGTCGTCTTTAATGTACTGTTCCTGCTTGCCTTTCTTCACTTTGTACAGCGGCGGCTGAGCAATGTAGACGTGGCCGCGCTCGACGATCTCCGGCATCTGACGATAGAAGAAGGTCAACAGCAGGGTACGAATGTGCGAGCCGTCGACGTCCGCATCGGTCATGATGATGATGCTGTGGTAGCGCAGTTTATCCGGGTTGTACTCATCGCGGCCGATGCCGCAGCCCAGCGCGGTGATAAGCGTGGCTACTTCCTGAGAAGAGAGCATTTTATCGAAGCGGGCTTTCTCGACGTTAAGGATTTTACCCTTCAGCGGCAGGATAGCCTGGTTCTTGCGGTTACGACCCTGTTTAGCAGAGCCGCCCGCGGAGTCCCCTTCCACCAGGTACAGTTCGGACAGCGCCGGGTCGCGCTCCTGGCAATCCGCCAGTTTGCCCGGCAGGCCTGCCAGATCCAGCGCGCCTTTACGACGAGTCATCTCACGAGCGCGACGTGCGGCCTCACGGGCGCGCGCGGCGTCAATAATTTTGCCGACCACGATTTTCGCATCGGATGGGTTTTCCAGCAGGTATTCGCTCAGCAGTTCGTTCATCTGCTGCTCCACCGCTGATTTCACCTCGGAGGAGACCAGCTTGTCTTTGGTCTGCGAGGAGAATTTCGGATCCGGCACCTTCACGGATACCACGGCAATCAGGCCTTCACGCGCATCGTCGCCGGTGGCGCTGACTTTCGCTTTTTTGCTATAGCCCTCTTTGTCCATATAGGCGTTAAGAGTACGGGTCATCGCCGCGCGGAAGCCGGCGAGGTGAGTACCGCCGTCACGCTGCGGAATGTTGTTGGTAAAGCAGTAGATGTTTTCCTGGAAGCCGTCGTTCCACTGCAGGGCCACTTCCACGCCGATACCGTCTTTTTCGGTGGAGAAATAGAAAATATTCGGGTGGATCGGCGTTTTGTTCTTGTTGAGATACTCAACGAACGCCTTGATGCCGCCTTCGTAGTGGAAATGGTCTTCTTTGCCGTCGCGCTTATCGCGCAGGCGGATAGAGACGCCGGAGTTCAGGAACGACAGCTCGCGCAGGCGTTTCGCCAGGATGTCATATTCAAATTCGGTGACATTGGTGAATGTTTCCAGGCTTGGCCAGAAACGCACCATGGTGCCGGTTTTGTCGGTTTCGCCAGTCACGGCCAGCGGTGCCTGCGGCACACCGTGTTCGTACATCTGCTTGTGAACTTTGTTATCGCGCTGGATAACCAGCTCCAGCTTCTGCGACAGGGCGTTAACCACCGAGACGCCTACGCCGTGCAGACCGCCGGAAACTTTATAGGAGTTATCATCGAATTTACCGCCAGCGTGCAGGACGGTCATGATAACTTCCGCTGCGGAGACGCCCTCTTCCGGGTGAATGCCGGTCGGGATGCCGCGGCCGTCATCCTGGACGGAGACGGAGTTATCGCTGTGGATGGTGACAACGATATCTTTGCAGTAACCCGCGAGCGCTTCGTCGATAGCGTTATCCACAACCTCGAATACCATGTGGTGCAGACCGGTGCCGTCATCCGTGTCGCCGATATACATACCCGGGCGCTTACGCACCGCATCCAGCCCTTTCAGGACTTTGATACTGGAGGAGTCATAAGAATTCGACATCAACGTTTCTCGCTCATTTAATCTTGGGTTAATCCGTTATTTTACCTTTTTCCACGCGGAACATCTTCGAATTTTTGTCCGACATGTCCATAACGTGTTCAGCGCTGATCGCGCTGACGAAAACCTGCGACTGCGTCGCTTTCAGGCGGCTGGATAACAGACCGCGGCGGGCATCATCAAGTTCCGAGGCAAAATCATCTATCAGGTACAGGCAGCGCCGCCCGCTGACGCGGGTGAGGAACTCTCCTTGCGCCAGACGCAGGGCGCACATCAGCAGCTTAAGCTGCCCGCGCGACAAGGTATCTTCCACCGGCGCCCCGTCGGCGCGAATGCGAAAATCCGCTTTATGCGGGCCGTGGGCGGTGTAGGTTAACATTCTGTCGCGCTCGAAATTCCGCTCCAACACCTCCGCGTAGTCGGTCTCTTTTTCCCAGCCGCGCTGGAAAGAGAAGGTGAGCGTGAATTCCGGTAAAAATTGCTGACAGGTATCCGCCATGTCTTCGACGATAGCGGCGCTGTATTCGGCACGCCAGCGGCTGATCTGCTCCGCCAGCGGGATTAATTCCAGATCCCAAGGCCGCAGCTGGGCATAGCGGCTGACCTGACGCAGCGCGGCGTTGCGCTGCTTGACCAGGCGCTTCAGGTTGCTCCAGGCGGTGAAGAATCCGGCTTCGTTATGAAAGCATCCCCAGTCAAGGAATGCTCTTCTGTATTTGGGGCCGCCGTTGAGTAAAGTAAACCCCTCCGGCGTAATCAGCTGCATCGGCATCAGGTGCGCCAGCTCCGCCACTTTGTGGCCGTCGGTGCCGTCGATACGCACCTTGCTGTCGCCCTGTTTGTCTTTGGTCAGGCCGATGGCGGTTTCCCGCTCTTCGCCCTGCAGACGGCCATGCAGAACAAACGCATCCTGCTCGTGGCGGATCACTCGGCCAATTTGCAAACTGCGAAATGCCCGGCCGTGGCCAAGCGTATAGATAGCTTCCAGCACGCTGGTTTTGCCGCTGCCGTTCGCGCCAACCAGGAAGTTAAAGCCGGGAGATAAAGCGAGATCCGCATGTTCAATATTGCGGAAATCTTTGATTAGAAGTCGGGATAGCGACATATCAGCTCGTCATCATTCAAGGGGCGTGGGTGTCGCAGCCAGTTCGTCTACCGCCAGCGCGCAGAAAGCGGAGCGTACACGAAGTACGTGAGCATTTGCTCGCTCCGCTCGTCCTTCGGACCGTCTTACAGACGTCCAAAACGCATAGCGTTTTGTCGAGCACTGCCGGAAGGCGAAATGGCAAGTAAACCAGCCCCTTTGCAGATTCTACAATCGCATAGGCATGACAACGTAGGCTGCGGATTGGGAAGCCGCATCCTCAATCTGCACGCTCGACACCGAATCCGTCAGCAGAATGCGTACATTCTCGCACTTCAGCGCATTCAGCACATCCAGCACATAGCTAACGTTGAAGCCAATCTCCATCTCCGTTCCGGCGTAGGTCACATCCAGAATCTCTTCCGCTTCTTCCTGTTCCGGGTTATTGGCGGTGATTTTCAGCTGGTTTTCGCTAACGTACAGCCGCACGCCGCGGAATTTTTCGTTGGAGAGAATCGCCGCGCGCGCAAAAGCCTGCTTCAGAATATCGCAGCCCGCTTCGAGGTGTTTATCCGGATTTTTCGGCAATACGCGGCGATAATCCGGGAAACGGCCATCAACCAGCTTAGAGGTGAAGATAAAATCGCCAACGTGGGCGCGGATATTGTTGCTGCCAATCTGCACGCGCAGCGGGGTATCGCCGCCGTCGAGCATCCGCATCAGCTCAATCACCCCTTTACGCGGCACGATCACCGAATGGTTCGGCAGCGACGCTTCCAGCGGCATCGAACAGACCGCCAGGCGGTGACCATCGGTGGCCACCGTGCGCAGTTCGCTGCCTTCGGTTTCAAACAGCATGCCGTTTAAGTAGTAACGAACATCCTGGTGCGCCATCGAGAACTGGGTGGCTTCGATCAGACGCTTCATGGTCGCCTGCGGCAGGGTAAACTCCACTTCACTCTGCCAGTCATCCAGATTCGGGAAATCGGCGGCGGGCAGGGTCGACAGCGAGAAGCGGCTGCGGCCGGAACGCACCAGCATGCGATCGCCTTCCAACTGAACCGCGATCTCCGCGCCTTCCGGCAGGCCGCGGCAGATATCAAAGAATTTCCGTGCCGGAACGGTCGTTGCGCCCGCTTCGTGCGGCTGAACCAGCGCCACGCGCGCCACCATCTCCATTTCAAGATCGGTACCGGTCAGCGACAGCGCGCCGTCCGCGACCTGAAGCAGCAGGTTACCGAGAATGGGCAGCGTCGGACGACCACCTAACGGACCGCTCACCTGTTGCAGCGGTTTTAATAAATGTTCACGTTCTACGGTAAATTTCATAGCGTCACGAGGATAATGTTCTGATTAAATTGGAAAAATCTTCTTTAATGTCGTGGCTTTCTTCACGCAGCTGCTCAATCTTGCGGCAGGCGTGCAGCACGGTGGTATGGTCTCGGCCGCCAAACGCATCGCCGATTTCCGGCAGGCTGTGGTTGGTCAGCTCTTTGGCCAGCGCCATCGCCATCTGGCGAGGACGCGCCACCGAACGGGAGCGGCGTTTGGACAGCAGATCCGCTACCTTAATCTTGTAGTACTCCGCCACCGTCTTTTGAATATTGTCGATGGTGACCAGTTTTTCCTGCAGCGCCAGCAGATCGCGCAGCGCTTCGCGCACGAAATCGATGGTGATCGCCCGGCCGGTGAAGTTGGCGTTGGCGATAACGCGGTTCAGCGCCCCCTCCAGCTCACGCACGTTCGAGCGCAGACGCTTGGCAATAAAGAACGCCACTTCGCCCGGCAGGCGGATGTCGTTCTCGTCGGCTTTTTTCATCAGGATCGCGACGCGGGTTTCCAGCTCCGGCGGCTCGATCGCCACCGTCAGCCCCCAGCCGAAGCGGGATTTTAGACGATCCTCAACGCCGTTGATCTCTTTTGGATAACGATCCGACGTCAGGATGATCTGCTGATTACCTTCCAGAAGCGCATTGAAGGTGTGGAAAAACTCTTCCTGGGATCGTTCTTTATTGGCAAAGAACTGAATGTCATCGATCAGCAGGGCGTCAACGGAGCGGTAGTAACGCTTAAACTCTTCGATGGCGTTGTTCTGCAGCGCTTTAACCATGTCCTGAACGAAACGCTCGGAGTGCATATAGACCACTTTCGCGTTCGGCTTACGCGCCACAATGCCGTTCCCCACCGCGTGCAGCAGGTGAGTTTTACCCAGACCCGTCCCGCCATAGAGGAACAGGGGGTTGTAGGCGCCGCCCGGGTTATCCGCCACCTGACGCGCCGCCGCGCGGGCCAGCTGGTTAGATTTACCTTCGACGAAGTTATCAAACGTGTGTTTCACGTTAACGTTAGAGCGGTAGGTCGGCTCCGCCGGCGCCGGGACATTATCCCAGCCAGGGCGCACGATCGTCGGCGCCGCGCGCGCGGTCTGCACCTGCGCCGCCGGAATGGCCGCCGCAGCCGGGCTTACCGCCCCTTTCTGCAGCGAGCTGGCGGGCTTAGCGCCCACCTCAAAACGCAGCTGCGGGGCGTCCGCACCGCAAAAATCATTGAGGAGTCCATTGATATTATTGAGGTATTTGTCCCTTACCCAGTCGAGCACAAAACGGTTTGGCGCATACAGTGCCAGCGTGTTATCGCTCAGTTCCGCCTGCAATGGGCGGATCCACATGCTGAATTCTGTGGCTGGTAACTCATCCTGCAATCGGGCAAGACACTGCTGCCAAAGCGAAAGTGACACGGCGGACTCCACTCGAACATAAAATCGATATCAAAGAAAAACTGAAACAATCGTGATTGTTGGCACACGTCGACAAGACCCTGCATTAGCCGAAAAGCCCCTGCACAAAAGGGGTGACGTGCGAACCGCTATCTGCGGTTATTACCCGCTGCGGATCCGGGGATCGCGATCGGGACCGGGGATCATAGCCTAAACTGAGAAAGAGATCTTGTGTTTCTCAACAGATTCTTCCCGATTTATCCACAGGAAGGATCGAAACCGGGTAAGTGTAATCGATCCTGCGGGGAGTGAAGCACGATTTCCGCCGCATATTGGAAAAATTAATGAGCTATGCCGCTTTTGGGCGGAAACGATCTAATAAAGATCCTTGCGGATCCTTGCGCTTTACTGGCCAGGCCGTATAATTCCCCACCCGGCGCGTAATGCCCGTTTTCGTCACGCGTCTCAGCTTATTTTTTGTGCGACGAGGTGCGAGAAATAAGGAAAGAGAATTGACTCCGGAGTGTACAATTATTACAATCCGGCCTCTTTAATCACCCACGCTGAGGCGTAAGTCGTTCGAAGTTCGTTCGGGTCTACGCAAAAGTCAGTGAATTTATTCAAGTTTAGGTAGAAATCGCCATGAAACGCACTTTTCAACCGTCTGTACTGAAGCGCAACCGTTCTCACGGCTTCCGTGCTCGTATGGCTACTAAAAATGGTCGTCAGGTTCTGGCACGTCGTCGTGCTAAAGGCCGCGCTCGTCTGACCGTTTCCAAGTAATAAAGCTAACCCTGCGTGGTTAAGCTCGCATTTCCCAGGGAGTTACGCTTGTTAACTCCCAGTCATTTCACTTTCGTCTTCCAGCAGCCACAACGGGCTGGCACGCCGCAAATCACCATCCTCGGCCGCCTGAATTCGCTGGGGCATCCCCGCATCGGTCTCACCGTCGCCAAGAAAAACGTGAAACGCGCACATGAACGCAATCGGATTAAACGTCTGACGCGTGAAAGTTTTCGTTTGCGTCAACATGAACTCCCGCCAATGGATTTCGTGGTGGTGGCGAAAAGAGGGGTTGCCGACCTCGATAACCGTGCTCTCTCGGAAGCGTTGGAAAAATTATGGCGCCGCCATTGTCGCCTGGCTCGCGGGTCCTGATCGGCCTGATTCGAGTTTATCAGCGCCTGATTAGTCCGCTACTCGGGCCGCATTGTCGTTTCACCCCAACCTGTTCTCAATACGGAATTGAGGCCTTACGCAGGTTTGGAGTGATAAAAGGCAGTTGGTTGACGATGAAACGCGTATTAAAATGCCACCCTTTACACCCTGGTGGTGACGATCCCGTCCCGCCTGGACCATTTGATACCAGAGAACACTAACGATGGATTCGCAACGCAATCTTCTTATCATCGCTTTGTTGTTCGTGTCTTTCATGATCTGGCAAGCCTGGGAGCAGGACAAAAATCCGCAGCCCCAGCAGCAGACCACGCAGACTACGACCACAGCAGCGGGTAGCGCCGCCGACCAGGGCGTACCGGCCAGTGGCCAGGGGAAACTGATTACGGTTAAAACCGACGTGCTTGAGCTGACTATCAACACCAACGGTGGCGATATTGAGCAGGCGCTGCTTCTGGCGTATCCAAAAACGCTGAAATCGACCGAACCGTTCCAGTTACTGGAAACCACGCCGCAGTTTGTCTACCAGGCGCAGAGCGGCTTAACCGGCCGTGACGGTCCGGATAACCCGGCAAACGGCCCGCGTCCGCTGTACAACGTCGATAAAGAGGCGTTTGTGCTGGCCGATGGCCAGGATGAGCTCGTTATCCCGCTGACCTACACTGACAAAGCCGGCAACGTCTTCACCAAAACCTTCACCCTGAAGCGCGGTGGCTATGCGGTGAACGTGGGTTACAGCGTGCAGAATGCCAGCGAGAAGCCTCTGGAAGTCTCGACCTTCGGTCAGCTGAAGCAGACCGCTGCGCTGCCGACCAGTCGCGATACGCAGACCGGTGGCCTGTCCACGATGCATACTTTCCGTGGCGCCGCGTTCTCCACTGCGGATTCGAAATACGAGAAATATAAATTCGATACCATTCTGGATAACGAAAACCTGAACGTCAGCACCAAAAACGGTTGGGTTGCCATGCTGCAGCAGTACTTCACCACCGCATGGGTGCCGCGGAATAACGGGACGAATAACTTCTACACCGCCAACCTCGGCAACGGCGTTGTCGCTATTGGCTACAAATCGCAGCCGGTACTGGTGCAGCCAGGCCAGACCGACAAACTGCAGAGCACGCTGTGGGTCGGCCCGGCTATTCAGGACAAAATGGCTGCCGTTGCGCCGCACCTGGATCTGACCGTCGACTACGGCTGGCTGTGGTTCATCTCCCAACCGCTGTTCAAGCTGCTGAAATTCATCCACAGCTTCCTCGGCAACTGGGGCTTCTCGATCATCGTTATCACCTTTATCGTTCGTGGCATCATGTACCCGCTGACCAAAGCGCAGTACACCTCCATGGCGAAGATGCGCATGCTGCAGCCGAAGATTCAGGCCATGCGTGAGCGTCTGGGCGACGATAAACAACGTCAAAGCCAGGAGATGATGGCGCTGTATAAAGCGGAAAAAGTAAACCCGCTGGGCGGCTGCTTCCCGCTGATTATTCAGATGCCGATCTTCCTTGCGCTGTATTACATGCTGAGCGCCTCGGTTGAACTGCGTCATGCGCCGTTTATCCTGTGGATCCACGACCTGTCTGCTCAGGACCCGTACTACATCCTGCCGATCATCATGGGCGCGACCATGTTCTTCATCCAGAAGATGTCGCCGACCACCGTGACCGACCCGATGCAGCAGAAGATCATGACCTTTATGCCGGTCATCTTCACGGTGTTCTTCCTGTGGTTCCCGTCTGGCCTGGTGGTGTACTACATCGTCAGCAACCTGGTCACCATTATTCAGCAGCAGCTGATTTACCGTGGTCTGGAGAAACGTGGCCTGCATAGCCGCGAGAAGAAGAAATCCTGATACTCTTCATTCTTCAAGCCGCAGATGCGTTGGCTTCATTAGTTCGCCCCAGTCACTTACTACAGTAAGCTCCTGGGGCCTCACTAACTTGCCGCCTTTCTGCAACTTGAATTATTTCGAGTATCTACGGTAGCGTTAATGCCAGAGAAGGCGGTCAATGGACCGCCTTTTTTACATCTACATAGAGAGTCACCATGAGCCATAACGACACTATCGTCGCCCAGGCAACCCCTCCGGGACGCGGGGGTGTGGGCATCCTGCGTATCTCCGGCCTTAAGGCGCGCGACGTCGCGCAGGCGGTGCTGGGCAAGCTGCCGAAGCCGCGCTATGCCGACTACCTGCCGTTCAACGACGTTGACGGTACCCCGCTGGATCAGGGGATTGCGCTGTGGTTCCCCGGGCCGAACTCCTTTACCGGGGAAGATGTGCTTGAGCTGCAGGGCCACGGCGGCCCGGTCATTCTCGACCTGCTGCTTAAACGTATTCTGACCCTGCCGGGCCTGCGCATCGCGAGGCCGGGTGAGTTTTCCGAGCGCGCGTTCCTCAACGACAAGCTCGATCTGGCGCAGGCAGAGGCCATCGCCGACCTTATCGACGCCAGTTCAGAGCAGGCGGCGCGCTCGGCGCTGAATTCGCTGCAGGGGGCGTTCTCCGCGCGGGTGAATCATCTTGTGGAAGCGCTCACTCACCTGCGCATCTACGTGGAAGCGGCCATTGACTTCCCGGATGAAGAAATTGATTTCCTTTCCGACGGCAAAATTGAAGCCCAGCTGAACGAGGTGATGGCCGATCTCGACGCCGTCCGCGCGGAAGCTCGTCAGGGCAGCCTGCTGCGCGAAGGGATGAAAGTGGTGATCGCCGGGCGGCCAAATGCCGGTAAATCAAGCCTGCTGAACGCCCTGGCGGGCCGCGAAGCGGCGATCGTCACCGATATCGCCGGTACCACCCGCGACGTGCTACGCGAGCATATCCATATCGACGGCATGCCGCTGCATATCATCGATACCGCAGGCCTGCGCGATGCTAATGACGAAGTGGAACGTATCGGCATCGAGCGCGCCTGGCAGGAGATTGCCCAGGCCGATCGGGTGCTGTTTATGGTCGATGGCACCACCACCAGCGCCGTTGACCCGGCGGAGATCTGGCCAGACTTTATCGAGCGCCTGCCCGCTAAATTGCCGATTACCGTGGTGCGCAATAAAGCCGATGTCACCGGCGAAGCGCTGGGTATCAGTGAAGTAAATGGCCACTCACTTATTCGCCTGTCGGCACGTACCGGCGAAGGCGTGGAGGTGCTACGTAACCACCTCAAGCAGAGCATGGGCTTCGATACCAATATGGAAGGCGGCTTCCTCGCCCGCCGCCGTCACCTGCAGGCCCTGGAAGAGGCGGCGAACCATCTGCAGCAGGGCAAAGCCCAGCTGCTGGGCGCCTGGGCCGGCGAGCTGCTGGCGGAAGAGCTGCGCCTCGCGCAGCAGGCGCTGAGCGAGATCACCGGGGAGTTCACTTCCGACGATCTGCTGGGCCGCATCTTCTCCAGCTTCTGTATCGGTAAGTAACCGTCAGTCCGTAAACGTTCACTCACCCGCATTAACGCCGCGTTAATGCGGGTTTTTTCTTGCCCTTTGCGGCGCAACGTTCTCTACTTTTATCTCCCCCTCTGCCGCGAGACTAAAACATGACCGTTGAATATACCGTGATCGAGAAGGTGCCCTCCGCCGAAGCGTTTTGCCACCTGCGGGTAGCCGCCGGCATGTCGCCGCGCCCCCTGGAAGGCGCCAGAGCCGGACTGCCGCATAGCTGTTATGGCGTACATATCCTCTGGCAGGAGACGCCGATCGCGATGGGACGCATCGTCGGCGACGGCGCGATTAATTTCGATATTGTCGACGTCGCCGTCGATCCGGCTCACCAGGGAAAAGGCCTTGGCCGGCTGGTGATGGAGAAGCTGGTCGCCTGGCTGGACGCTAACGCCTTTGATGGCGCCTACGTTACGCTGGTGGCGGATGTGCCGGAACTGTACGCGAAGTTCGGCTTCGAAAGCGTTCGCCCGGAGAGCGAGGGGATGGCCCGCGTCTGGCGAACCCGCAGTCGTTAGCTCGCATTTCCTGCCAGGAAAAGAGCGTTGTCCAAATGGCAACTCGTCTTACGGCGCGTTCCTCACTATGCTGAACGCCATTCACATCGCGAGGATCCCATGACACGCTTTCTTCTCTGCAGCTTTGCCCTGGTTCTGCTCTACCCCTCCGGCATCGATATGTATCTGGTCGGCCTGCCGCGTATTGCTCAGGACCTGGGGGCCAGCGAGGCGCAATTACATATCGCCTTCTCGGTCTATCTGGCCGGTATGGCCTCCGCGATGCTGTTTGCTGGCCGCATCGCCGACCGCTCGGGGCGTAAGCCTGTCGCTATTGTAGGTGCAGCGATCTTTGTTATCGCCTCCCTGCTCTGCGCCCAGGCGCATACCAGCAGCCACTTCCTCATCGGACGCTTTATCCAGGGGATCGGCGCCGGCAGCTGCTACGTGGTGGCTTTCGCTATCCTGCGCGATACGCTGGACGACCGTCGCCGCGCCAAGGTGCTGTCGTTGCTCAACGGCATCACCTGCATTATCCCCGTCCTGGCGCCGGTGCTTGGCCACCTGATTATGCTGAAATATCCGTGGCAGAGCCTGTTCTACACGATGACCGGCATGGGCGTCATGATCGCTGTGCTGTCGGTCTTTATCCTGCGTGAAACGCGGCCGACGGCGCCTCCGCAGGCAGCGTCACCGCAGCATGACGCTGGCGAATCGCTGTTGAACCGCTTTTTCCTCAGCCGCTTACTCATTACCACCCTCAGCGTGACGGTGATCCTGACCTACGTTAACGTCTCGCCGGTACTAATGATGGAAGAGATGGGGTTCGACCGGGGAACTTACTCAATGGCGATGGCTCTGATGGCGATGATCAGCATGGCGGTCTCCTTCTCAACGCCGTTCGCCCTGTCGCTGTTTAATCCCCGCACCTGACCTCACAGGTGCTGTTTCTGGCGGCAGGCGTGACGCTGAGCCTCGCCACTCGCCAGGCCGTCACCCTGATCGGGCTGGGCATGATTTGCGCCGGCTTCTCCGTTGGGTTCGGCGTCGCGATGAGCCAGGCGCTGGGGCCGTTCACGCTGCGCGCGGGCGTCGCCAGCTCGGTCCTCGGCATCGCGCAGGTGTGCGGTTCATCGCTGTGGATTTGGCTCGCCGCCATCATCGGACTCAGCGCAATGAATATGCTGATCGGGATACTCATTGCCTGTAGCATAGTGAGCCTTGTTTTGTTACTGGTCGTTACCCCGCCGCGGGTTGCGCAATACGATGAAGAAGCCGCTGTCGAGTCTTGATCTTAATTTACTCCTCTGCCTGCAGCTCCTGACCCAGGAGCTCAGCGTTACCCGTACGGCGAAGCGGATGAACGTTTCGCCGTCAGCGGTGAGCAAGTCGCTGGCCAAACTGCGCGCCTGGTTTGACGACCCGCTGTTTGTGAAAACCCCGCTGGGCCTGGCGCCCACGCCGCTGGTCAGCAGCATGGAGCAGGATCTGGCGGACTGGATGCAGATGGGCAACCAAATCCTCGATAAACCGCACCATACCATGCCCAGCGGCCTCAAATTCGAACTGGCGGCGGAAGCGCCGCTGCTGATGATCCTGTTTAACACCCTCTCTCAGCGCATCTATCAGCGCTATCCGCAGGCATTGATTCGTTTGCGCAACTGGGACTACGACTCCCTGGACGCCATCATCCGCGGTGAAGTGGATATCGGCTTCTGCGGACGCGAAAGCCATCCGCAGTCGCGTGAGCTGCTGAGCCTGCTGCCGTGGTATATCGATTTTGAGGTGCTGTTCACCGACCTGCCGCAGGTCTGGCTGCGCGCCGATCATCCGGCGCTCAGGGAAGAGTGGGATCTGGCGGCATTCTTACGCTTTCCGCATATCACTATCTGCTGGGAACAACGCGATACCTGGGCCCTGGACGACGTGCTGCAGGAGCTGGGGTATAAGCGTAACGTGGCGCTGACCGTGCCGGGGTTTGAGCAATCACTTTTTATGGCCGCTCAGCCGCAGCACACCATGCTGGCCACCGCGCCGCGCTACTGTCAGCACTATAATCAGCAGCACCAGCTGCCGCTCGTCTCCCGGCCGCTCCCCTTGGAGGCGCAGCACCTGGAAAAGCTGCGCGTTCCCTTCACCCTGCTATGGCATAAGCGCAACAGCTACAACCCGAAGCTTGTCTGGCTTAGAGATACGCTGAAAGCGCTCTATTCCGGTACGCTTTAAGCCTTGTTTCGTGCCCATAGCACCTTATTTGCGCAAGAATTTGTAAAATTCAAACAAATTCCCTTTTCAATGGGGGATTTCGGCATTAAAACCTGTTAATACCAGGCGATAATAGCGCCCGCAGTTTTATCCAGACCATTACTCACGGAGCGACGTATGGCAACGCATTTTGCAAGAGGGATACTCAGTACCGGGGAGCCGCTATCGACACGTTTGTCAGCGGCCTGTCATCAATCCGCACGTCTTCTCCCGACATATCGCCAGGCTCGCTTTTGCGCGTCGCGCTCGCTGCTTGCCGAGCTGCTGTTTATGCTTTACGGCATCAGCGAGCTGCCTGAAATCATCAACGAAGCCAATGGCCGACCGGTTTTTAGCGATCGCCAACTGCCCCGCTTTTCGATCGCTTATACTGGCAATATCGTTGGTGTTGCCCTCACCACCGAGGGGGATTGTGGCCTCGACATGGAACTGCAGCGCACTGTCCGCAGCCACGACGCCGACCGGCACAATTTCAGCAACAATGAGAATCTGTGGATTAACATACAGCATGACCCGGACGAAGCGCGCAGCCAGCTGGTAGCGCTGCGCCGCAGCGTGCTAAAGCTGACCGGCGAAGCATCAACGCAGCTGCAGCTGCTGCCCGGCTCTGGCCGCCTGCGCACCGCCGGCAGTCAGCCAATCGAAGCGGTATGTGACGCCGAATCGCTGCTGGTATGGTCCATTGCCGCTACCCCGAACATCGGCTCGCTGAAGGTCTGGGAATATGATGCTAAGGGAGGTGACTGGCGCAGCCTGGCAGATGCGCAGCAGCGCGCACGCGAACCGTCAGCCCGCCTGATGCGCTTTACCAGCTTACCCATGGAAAAAACCTTATCCCTCAATTGACCGGTCTTGCCGGCATCATGATCCAAAGGAGCAATCATGTCAGATACCTTGAAAGTGGTTACGTTACTCGGCAGCCTGCGTAAAGGGTCGTTTAATGGAATGGTCGCGCGCACCCTGCCCGGCATCGCGCCAGCGGGCATGGATATCTCCGCGCTGCCGTCGATCGGTGATATCCCGCTGTACGATGCTGATATGCAGGAGGAAGAAGGTTTTCCGCAGCGCGTGCAGGAGATTGCGCAACAGATCCGCGAGGCGGATGGGGTAGTGATAGTCACTCCAGAATATAACTATTCCGTGCCTGGCGGCCTGAAAAACGCCATCGACTGGCTCTCACGTCTGCCGGAACAGCCGCTGGCCGGCAAACCGGTACTGATCCAGACCAGCTCCATGGGCGCTATCGGCGGGGCTCGCTGCCAGTATCATCTGCGCCAGATTCTGGTCTTCCTCGATGCGATGGTCATGAACAAGCCGGAGTTTATGGGCGGCGTCATCCAGAACAAAGTCGATCCGCAGGCGGGTGAAGTGGTCGATCAGAGCACGCTGGACCATCTGCGCGGCCAGCTGACCGCCTTTGGCGACTATATTCGGCGGGTTAAAGCATAAAAAAAGCCCGGCAGCGATGCCGGGCTTTTTCATCATGCGTGCGGATTAATGTGCATCGATAAAGACAATTTTCAGCACGAACAGCAGCGAAACGATAATCACACACGGGCTGAGCTCGCGCAGCCGGCCGGTACCGATCTTCATCACGCAGTAAGAGATAAAGCCCAGGGCGATACCTTCGGTGATCGAGAAGCTAAACGGCATCATCACTGCGGTGATGAACGCAGGCACCGCCTCGGTCAGGTCGCTCCACTTCACGCGCGCGAGGCTGGAGGTCATCAGCACGCCAACGTATATCAGCGCGCCCGCGGCGGCATAGCCAGGAACCATCCCCGCCAGCGGAGAGAGGAAAATAACCAGCAGGAACAGGATACCAACGACAACGGCGGTCAGGCCGGTACGCCCGCCCACGGAAACGCCGGAAGAAGATTCGATATAGGCCGTCACCGACGAGGTACCGATGAAGGAGCCCGCCACCGACGAGACGCTATCGACAAACAGCGCTTGCTTCATGCGCGGGAATTTACCGTTGGCATCCGCGAGACCCGCTTTATCCGTCACGCCAATCAGCGTCCCGGAGGAGTCAAACAGGTTGACCAGCATAAAGGAGAAGATCACGCCGGCCAGGCCCAGGTTCAGGGAGCCCGCCAGATCGACCTGACCAATCACCGAAGCCACGCTCGGCGGCGCCGAGACGATCCCGGTGTAATGCACGTCGCCCAGCATCCAGCCCAGCAGGGTGGCCACAACGATAGAGACCAGTACCGCGGCGTGAATGTTGCGCGACGCCAGAATCGCGATGATAAAGAAGCCCAGCACGCCCAGCAGTACGCTGTGGGAAGTCAAATGACCAATGCTGACCAGCGTTTCCGGATTGGCGACAATCACCCCGGCGTTTTTCAGGCCCATCATGCCGATAAACAGGCCGATACCGCTGGTGATACCTACACGCAGGCTAAGCGGAATATTGGCGATCATCCAGTAACGTACGCGGAAGATGGTCAGCAGCAGCAGGCCCACGGCGCCCCAGAAGATGGCGCCCATGCCCACCTGCCACGGCAGCCCCATCGCCTGCACCACCACAAAGGCGAAAAAGGCGTTCAGGCCCATCGCCGGCGCCAGGGCGACCGGCAGGTTCGCGAACAGACCCATCAGGATACTGCCGAAAGCGGCAATCAGACAGGTGGTCACAAACACGGCGCTGGTATCCATGCCCGCTACGCCAAGAATTTGTGGGTTAACAAAAACGATATACACCATCGTCAGGAACGTGGTGAAACCGGCGATGGCTTCGGTGCGCACCGTGGTGCCGTGCTCGCGCAGCTTAAATACGCGCTCCAGCAGACCCTGGCCAGAAGACTGGCTGGTTTGTTGTTGACTCATTATCGGTTTCCGAACGTAAGGAGGGAAAATTCGAGGCTATCCTATACCAAATTACGGCACCAGGCGCGGTTGTATGGTAATTTTTTTCATTTATTTTGCTTATACGGCAACGATTGCGTCGCGGCATTGAGCATTACGAAAACGTTAAACTTGTTAATATGGAAAGGCTATGACTCAACCAGAAGCAGTATTTTTTGACTGTGACGGCACGCTGGTCGACAGCGAGGTGATTTGCTCCCGCGCCTACGTTCACATGTTTCAGGAATTCGGCATTACGCTGGACCTCGCCGAGATTTTTAAGCGCTTCAAAGGTGTGAAGCTGTACGAAATTATCGACACCATCAACGCTGAGTATGGCGTTAATCTGCAAAAGGCCACCCTGGAGCCGATTTACCGGGCGGAGGTCGCTCGCCTGTTCGATAGCGAGCTGGAGGTGATTCCCGGAGCCCAGGCGCTGCTGGATGCGGTAAGCGTCCCGATGTGCGTGGTTTCCAATGGCCCGGTCAGTAAGATGCAGCACTCGCTCGGACGCACCGGCCTGCTGCGCCATTTCACTGACCGCTTGTACAGCGGCTACGATATTCAGCGCTGGAAGCCCGACCCGGCGCTGATGTTTCATGCGGCAGAGGCCATGCAGGTAAAAGCCGAAAACTGTATTCTGGTGGATGACTCCAGCGCCGGCGCTCAGTCGGGGATTGCCGCCGGCATGGAAGTGTTTTATTTCTGCGCCGATCCGCACAACCAGCCGATCGATCATCCCAAAGTGACGACCTTTACCGATCTGGCAGAGCTGCCGGCATTGTGGCAGGCGCGCGGCTGGGATATCACGCGTTAAGGGCCTGGTGAGCGGCACGTTGGCATCGATGCCCCCCCGCTATGCGTCTGCGTAAGCGGGGAATAGAACTAGCGGCTTTTTATTGCTGCAATTCCGCCGCCGCCGCTTTATCGGCAATAATCACCAGTGAAGGGTGCAATTTGAGCACTGAAGCCGGCACCTGCACGCTGACCGGACCTTCCACCACTTGCTTTAACGCGTGCGCTTTTGCCGCACCGCTGACAATTAGCAATAAATTTTTCGCCGCCATCACGCTTCTCGGCCCCATGGTGACATAGCTGTCTGGTACTGCCGAGATATCCCCGCCCATCTCGCTGTTAGCGATAAGAGCAATCATTTCCCCATGAATCGGCACTTCGACCGTCTGATCATGAAAGCGGGTGGTATTCGGCAGGTTGCCGCAAAAATGGCCGTCGGCCCCCAGCCCCAGCACCATCAGATCCAGACCGCCAGCCTCTTCCAGCTGGCGATCGTGCTGAGCGGCGTTGTCCAGCGTCAGCTTGTGAATGTTCTCTTCTTTGATCTGCGCCGGGGTAAAAAACAGCTGGCGCAAATTAGATATCGTGACGCCTTCTCGCGACTGGCCGCGAAAAGGGATCTCATCGAAGTTGTAATAGTGCACCCGATCATAGAATGCTTTGCCTTTCACGGCGGCGGTCAAATGCTCATACATCCGCTTTGGCGTGCTCCCCGCCGTCACCGCCAGATTCACCCGCCGCGGCGCCGTGATATAGCCCAGAACATGATGGCTGGCGACCAGGCTCATCTCTTCATAATCTTCGGTCACAATCATTTTCATCTTGTCGTCCTTCACAAGCACAAAACGGGGGCTGAAGGCCCCCTAAAGGTTATTTAAACAGTTTTTGCACAAACTCGGCATAGGCCGGGCGCCAGACGTCCATTTCATGGTTCAGGCCGGGATACTGGTGGTAATCAAATTTAATCTGCTGTTTTTCCAGCTCGCTTTTCAGACCAGCAATGTCTTTACCGGTCACAGAATCTTTTTCCCCGACGACCACGGTAAAGTTACGCAGCTGCTTATTGATCGCGTCAGGCTGCTTCAGCTGCGCTTCCACGCCGGCATGCGGCACTGTGGTAGTCGTAACGCCGCTAAAGGTGGCGAGCCAGCCAAAGCTCTCCAGATGATTCATTCCGGAAACCAGCGCCTGATAACCGCCCTGCGAGAGGCCCGCCAGCGCCCGACCGTCGGCATCGTTACGCACGTTAAATCGGGCATCGATCAGCGGAATAATATCCTGCATGAGCTCTTTATCCGCCGCCTGCGCATTAAGTGGATAGAAGGTTTTGCGCCGCTCCTGCGGCGGGAAGTTTTCCGCGACCGCTTCCGGGATATCGGTTTCGGTATCCGGGACCACCACCAGCATCGGCTTAATCTTGCCCTCCGCCAGCAGGTTATCCATGATTTGCGGGATCCGCCCCTGATCGATGGCCGACAGGCCGCTGTCGCCAAAGCCATGATAGAAATAGAGCACCGGCAGCGGATCGCCGGTTCCGCTATAGCCCGGCGGCGTCCAGACATAGAGACGACGTTCGGCGTTCAGAGCCTTCGAGTGATAGGTGAGGGTGCGCAGATCGCCATGCGCAACCTCCCGATCGTCAAGAATACTGCCCGGCACCAGAATCAAACTGGTGTTCACCTGGCGCTGCGGCTTCTGATAGCGGCTGCCGGTATCTACCGAGCGGAAGCCATCCACATCGAAATAGTATTCATAGAGATTGGGCTTCATCGGCTCGCTTTTCCATGTCCAGACTCCGTCCGCTGCCTTGGTCATGTCGTGCGAGACAAAGGAGTCCGGCGTGGCGCCAGTCACTATCGAGACCCGCCGGGCATCAGGGGCAAACAAGCGGTAAGTGATACTCTTATCCGCGTTAACCTGGGTGATAAAGTGGCTCACCGGCAGGCTTGGGTCCGGCATCGCGGGTAATGGCGCCGCCTGGAGGGTAAACGCCGCGCCCGCCAGCGCCAGGGCGAAATAAATTGCATGTCGTTTCATCGTTGTTCCTCTTTCGTTGTGTCCGCTCAGTTATCGTCTCACCACCAGATTTCCGCCTGCGCCCCCACGGCAAACTGATCGTTCTTCCCGTCTTCAAAAATGCTGGTGGTATTATTCGCGGCCTTATCCAGGTCAATATCCTTCGCTTTAATATAGGTGGCATAGAAACGAATTTCCGGGCGCGAGGTCAGCATACTGGTATTGACTTTGAAGGTATGGAACAGCGTGGTCTTGTAGCCGGACTCGTTATATTTCTTGCCGGTAACATCTTTGTTTTGCTGTTTGAAGTACCCCAACTCGACGCCGGTCTGGTTATATTTATCCCAGATATAAGCCGGTCGCAGAACCGTACGGATAGATTCAAAATCGGAGTGGGCCCCGGTTTCGTAGCTATAGACGTCGTTACCAAAAGAGTAGACGATGGCATTCGCCATAATAACGTCATCGCGTAAATAGGTTTCCCCCTGCGAGGTTAAGCGCACGGCGGTGCCATTGGTATGATCGCCATAATAGCGGCCATTAAAGGTGGTATAGGGGCTGGATCCGGCATAGCGTGAGAAGCTGCTGGCAATAGAGTTATTGGCCAGTAAGAAAGAGAATTCGTTAAAGCCGCCGTTAGCAAATTTCTGCGTTAAAGAGGTACCAGCCATCCAGGTATCTTTCCACGGATAATAACCTTCATTGCCCTTTTTATATTTCTCAGAGGAACTTTGGTTGGCGGCGACATAGCGTCCGCTAACCATCAGGCTGGCTTTATCCCACAGCGGAATCTCTTTGTAACGAACGTCCAGGGTGTTGGTGTTAATTTGCTGCTTATTGCTTAAAGAACGGTCATAATCATCGACATCTTCGCGAATCAACGCGATATCGAATTTCCCGGCGCCCACCTGCCAGTTTTCCAGCCCTACGCCGGCCGCCGCATCGGTTCTCTGCGTTTTCCAGTCCAGCATCTGGATTTCAATTTTTGGCGCCCCGTGTTTGCCGACCCAGAAATCGGCTTCCGGCGCAAACGGCAGGAACCCTTTGGTGTTAACATACATATCCGAGAATTGAATGTAGTTTTCGCCGCCGGCATTGTCACCAAACCAGCCAGTGGAATACTGCTGGCCGACGTTCCCGTCGAGCATCACGATGGCGTCGACGCGTTTATCGCCTTCCTGAAACACCCGCTGCTTCAGCTGCAGATCGAACCAGCCGGAATATTCATTGCCCAGGCGGCCAAGCGAACCGATCGCCCATGATTTTGGCGAGCCGTGCGAGGCGGTCCCCCAGCCGGAACGGAAGTAGCCGTTATAGCTAAAGCCAATTTCATCTTTCACGAACTTGCTAAAGTCTTTCAGCGTCATCGCGCTGTAGGCTGGCGCGCCATCGGTGACAGGTTGTTGATTTTTAACCAGCACCGCATCCGGTTTAACCGCCGTTTTCGGCCCGGCGGTCGCCCCCCCGGTCTTGCGCTTCTGACCTTCCGCAGGAGGAGACCATGAGGCCCAAATCTGGTCTCTTTTTCTTTCCTGGTCCTGATATTTTTTGAGCTCTTTTTGCGTGTCTTTGAGCGCTTTTTCCAGCAGCTCAAGCCGTTGTTCCACCGTCAACTGGCTCGCTAGCAGATTAGTTGAATAACAAAGTGGCGCCAGCAAGACTATCGCCGAAGCGATCCTGTTTTTTCTCATCATAATATTCCCTTATATAATCATTGGCGTAAATAAAACACGACAACAACCCTATTCCGTGCCGGTGCTAATAGCCGTATCCATACCGTTTGACGTCGCGGCGGCTGTTATTTTTGCGGTTAGACAAAAACAAAAAAACCTGAAGAAGACCATCTGCCTTGGCAGATAATCCTCTTCAGGTTTTGCCCGCGCATCGCGGTAGCAACCCTCATTCAGCCATTATTGGCCCGTATAAAACAAAAAACCTGATATCGCCCCCAGGAGCAATATCAGGTTTTGCCTGCTGTCGCAGTCACAATCCGTTTAAACCATCCTGAGCGTTAAAACTCAGTGAGTGGCAGCTGATTGTTACGCGATAAAATGAATAACTCAAACGGGCAGATTGTTAATTGTGACGATAATCTCAGCAATCTCGCTGCCGCGGGGTAAAACATATCTAATTCTGATAAATCCATTTACCAGAATTAGACAGAATGATTATTACTCTTTCGGATCTTTGCCAGCGAGCAGTTTATCCAGCTCATCGCCGCCAACGTGACGGAAATCCTGACCTTTGACGAAGTAGAAAATATATTCGCAGATATTCTGGCAGCGGTCGCCGATACGCTCGATGGAGCGCGCGCAGAACAGCGCGGTCAGGACGCTGGGGATAGTGCGCGAGTCTTCCATCATGTAGGTCATCAGCTGACGCACGATGCCTTCATACTCCTGGTCGACTTTCTTATCTTCGCGATAGATACGTACCGCTTCGTCGAGATCCATACGCGCAAACGCATCCAGTACGTCATGCAGCATCTGCACCGTGTGGCGGCCCAGCGATTCGAGGCTCACCAGCAGCGGCTGGTGCTGCTGGGAAAACTTCTCCAGCGCGGTGCGGCAGATTTTATCCGCCACGTCGCCAATGCGTTCCAGCTCAGCGATAGTCTTGATGATCGCCATCACCAGGCGCAGGTCGCTGGCGGTCGGCTGGCGCTTGGCGATGATGCGCACGCACGCTTCATCGATAGCCACTTCCATCATGTTGACCTGCTTGTCGCCGTCGATGACGCGTTTCGCCAGATCGCTGTCCTGGTTATGCATGGCGGTGATGGCATCAGAGAGCTGCTGTTCCACCAGCCCACCCATGGTCATCACCTGGGTGCGGATATACTCCAGTTCAGCGTTGAACTGGCCGGAAATATGTTTGTTAAGATTTAGGTTGTCCATGGTGTCTCCTGATTGCCCAACTGGTGAGAGCCTGAAAGCACAAGGGCAAATCAACCGTAGCGGCCAGTAATATAATCTTCAGTTTGTTTCTTCGCGGGCTTAGTGAACAGGTCATCCGTGTTGCTGAACTCAATCAGCTCGCCAAGATACATAAATGCCGTATGGTCGGAGCAACGCGCAGCCTGCTGCATGTTGTGAGTCACGATAACGACGGTGTAGTCCTGTTTCAGCTCGGTGATCAGCTCTTCGATACGCCCGGTGGAGATCGGGTCCAGCGCGGAGCACGGCTCATCAAGCAGCAGCACTTCCGGGCGGATCGCGATACCGCGGGCAATGCACAGACGCTGCTGCTGACCACCGGAGAGAGAATACCCGCTCTGGTGCAGTTTATCTTTGGTTTCGTTCCATAATGCGGCTTTGGTCAGCGCCCACTGCACGCGCTCGTCCATATCGGCACGGGACAGCTTTTCAAACAGGCGCACGCCGAAGGCGATATTGTCGTATATGGACATTGGGAACGGCGTTGGTTTCTGGAACACCATGCCAACCTTAGCGCGCAGCAGGGCGATATCCTGGGTGTTAGTCAGAATGTTGTCGCCATCCAGCAGGATCTCACCTTCCGCGCGCTGCTCCGGATACAGTTCAAACATCTTGTTGAACGTGCGCAGCAGGGTGGATTTACCACAGCCTGACGGACCGATAAACGCCGTCACCTGGTTTTTGGTGATATCCAGGTTGATGTTCTTCAGGGCATGGAATTTGCCGTAGTAGAAGTTCAGGTTACGAACTGAAATCTTACCCGGAGCTGTATTCACCATACTCATCTCAATCTCTTCCTCATTCAGCGCAGCAGTTGCTGCGCTGCAAAAAATTAACCGTGTTTCTTCTTGGCGAAGATAACGCGCGCCAGGATGTTCAGCAGCAAGACGCACAGGGTGATAATCAATACCCCGGCCCATGCCAGTTGCTGCCACTCCGCAAACGGACTCATGGCAAATTTGAAAATGGTCACCGGCAGGTTGGCAATCGGCTGCATCATGTCGGTGCTCCAGAACTGGTTGGACAGCGCGGTGAACAGCAGCGGCGCCGTTTCCCCGGCGATACGGGCGATAGCCAGCAGGATCCCGGTCATAATCCCTGAGACGGAGGCTTTCAGGGTGATCGCCGAGATCATCTTCCACTTCGGCGTCCCCAGCGCATAGGCCGCTTCACGCAGGCTATCCGGCACCAGCTTCAGCATGTTTTCGGTGGTACGAATAACGATAGGCACCTGCAGCAGCGCCAGCGCGATAACGCCCGCCCAGCCCGAGAAGTGCTGCATCTGCGCCACCACAATGGTGTAGACGAACAGACCCACCACGATAGACGGCGCGGAAAGCAGAATGTCATTGATAAAGCGGATGATTTCCGCCAGCACCGACTTGCGGCCATACTCCGCCAGATAAATTCCGGCGAGGATACCCAGCGGCGTACCAAATACTGTTGCCCACAGGATCAGCAGGCCGCTGCCGGCGAGGGCGTTAGCCAGTCCACCGCCCGCCGTATTCGGCGGCGGCGTCATTTCGGTGAACAGCGCCAGACTCATGCCGTCGAAACCGCGGGTTATCGTCGCCATCAGGATCCAGATAAGCCAGAACAAACCAAACGCCATGGTCGCCATCGACAGCGCCAGAGCGATACGGTTCTTCATGCGGCGTTTGGCCTGCATCTTGCGACGGGACTCCGCCAGTTCGGCGGTAGTTTGCAATTCAATGGTCGCCATTAGCGTGCCCCCTCATTCTTCGCGAGGCGCATAATCATAAACTTCGACGCGGCCAGAACGATAAAGGTGATAACGAACAGGATCAGGCCCAGCTCCATCAGCGCCGCCACGTGCAGGCCGGTTTCCGCTTCGGCGAACTCATTAGCCAGCGCGGAGGTAATACTGTTCCCCGGCATATACAACGAGATGCTGTCGAGCTGGTAGGTGTTGCCGATGATAAAGGTGACCGCCATGGTTTCACCCAGCGCGCGGCCCAGACCGAGCATCACCCCGCCGATCACCCCGTTTTTAGTGAACGGTAAAACGATGCGCCAGATCACCTCCCAGGTGGTGCAGCCGATGCCATAGGCCGACTCTTTCATCATCACCGGGGTCTGCTCGAAAACATCGCGCATGACCGCGGCGATGTAAGGGATGATCATGATGGCCAGAATGACGCCAGCGGCGAGAATACCGATACCAAAAGCCGGGCCGGCAAACAGCGCGCCGACGAACGGGATGGTCGACAGGACGTTGCCGACCGGTTCCTGGAAGTAAGTCGCAAACAGCGGGGCGAAAATAAACAGGCCCCACATGCCGTACACGATGCTCGGGATTGCCGCCAGCAGCTCAATCGCAATGCCCAGCGGACGCTTGAGCCAGGCGGGGGACAATTCTGTCAGAAACAGCGCGATGCCGAAGCTCACCGGAACGGCGATCAGCAGCGCGATAAAAGAGGTGACCAGGGTTCCGTAAATCGGGACCAGCGCGCCGAAGATCTCGTTAGGCGCATCCCACTCTTTGGTCCACAAAAAGGCAAAGCCAAACTTTTGAATGCTCGGCCAGGAAGAAATGATCAGGGAAACGATGATGCCGCCCAGCATCAATAGCACAATCAGCGCAGCCAGTTTTACCAGCGCACTGAAAATCATGTCACCCTTTTTCCCCGGAGGGGTAAATGCAGGCTTGGTTGCAGCCATAGATTACTCTTTACGTATTAAAACTTGTTCGAATAAATGCCCGGTGGCGTTGGCTCCCGGGCCTACAGTCTGAACCGTAGGGCGGGCAGCGCCTGAACGCCCCCGCCATCTTCGTCAAAAATCTACTGTTAGTACAGCGCTTTACCGCTGCTGTCTTTGACGTTGGTTTTCCATGCCGCGCGAACCTGCTCTACCACGCTTTCCGGCAGCGTCGCGTAATCCAGCGCATTCGCTTCTTTCCCGCCGTTTTTATACGCCCAGTCGAAGAACTTCAGCACTTCAGCGGTCTGTTCCGGCTTGTTCGTCGCCTTATGCACCAGGATGAAGGTGGTTGAGGTGATCGGCCATGCATTCTCGCCTTTCTGGTTGGTCAGGTCCTGAGCGAAAGACTTGCTCCAGTCAACGCCTTTTGCGGCGTTAGCGAAGTTGTCTTCAGTCGGGCTAACCGGCTTGCCGTCGGCAGAGACCAGTTTGGTGTAGGCCAGGTTGTTTTGCTTAGCGTAAGCGTATTCGACGTAACCAATCGAGCCCGGCAGACGCTGAACAAAGGCGGCGATACCATCGTTGCCTTTACCGCCCAGACCGGTTGGCCAGTTTACGGTAGAGCCGGCGCCGATTTTCGATTTCCACTCTTCATTCACTTTGGACAGGTAGCTGGTGAAAACGAAGGAGGTACCTGAACCATCGGCGCGGCGGACCACGGCGATGTTCTGCGACGGCAGCTTCAGGCCCGGGTTGAGCTTAGCGATCGCTTCGTCATCCCATTTTTTAATTTTACCCAGGTAGATATCACCGAGGGTTTTGCCATCCAGCACCAGTTCGCCGGATTTCACGCCAGGCAGGTTAACCGCCAATACCACGCCGCCAATCACGGTGGGGAACTGGAACAGACCTTCCTGGGTCAGTTTGTCATCAGCCAGCGGAGCATCAGAAGCACCGAAATCAACGGTGTTGGCAATAATCTGCTTAACGCCACCAGAGGAACCAATACCCTGGTAGTTCACTTTATTGCCGGTTTCTTTCTGATAGGTATCAGCCCATTTGGCATACACCGGCGCAGGGAAAGTTGCGCCTGCGCCAGTCAGGCTTGCTGCTGCGAAGGCAGAGAAAGCGCTCATCGATAAGGTCGCGGCGACAACTGTTGCGACGGTGGTACGCATAACGTTCATAATGTCTCCTGCTGGGATTCGTAAATCATTGTTTCGAGGCTATGGTGAGCAAAATAGGTCAAAGAGGTGACAGTAAAATGTACGAATTATGACAGTTTTATGACAGGCCGGGAGAGTGGATTTTACGCCAAATAATACGCTTATAACTCAGATGGTTATCTCTAATCATGACCGTGGAATGACAAAATAATTTTCTTTTTATGACGGCGAAATCGGACCGTAAAACGATCGTTTGTCATCTACCGCCAGCCAAAATATTACGCACGTAATCGGTGGAAAACAGCAGGTGCAAATAAAAAGGGCCGCCGTCGGCAGCCCTTTGCAAGATAGGATGCTTTACTCAACCGTTACCGATTTCGCCAGGTTACGCGGCTGGTCAACGTCAGTGCCTTTGATCAGCGCGACGTGATAAGCCAACAGCTGCAGCGGAACCGTATAGAAGATAGGGGCGATGGTCTCTTCCACATGCGGCATCTCAATGATGTGCATGTTATCGCTACCGTTGAAGCCGGCTTCACCGTCGGCGAAGACGTATAGTTCACCGCCGCGGGCACGAACCTCTTCGATGTTGGATTTCAGTTTTTCCAGCAGTTCGTTGTTCGGCGCCACCACAATCACCGGCATTTCCGCATCAATCAGCGCCAGTGGGCCGTGCTTAAGCTCGCCCGCCGCATAGGCTTCCGCGTGAATGTAGGAGATCTCTTTCAGCTTCAGCGCCCCTTCCATAGCGATCGGATACTGATCGCCACGGCCAAGGAACAGCGCATGGTGCTTATCAGAGAAGCGCTCTGCCAGCTGCTCAATACGCTTGTCCTGGGAGAGCATCTGCTCGATACGGTTCGGCAGAGCCTGAAGGCCGTGCACGATATCATGCTCGATAGACGCATCCTGACCTTTCAGTCGCGCCAGTTTCGCCACCAGCATCAACAGCACGGTTAGCTGAGTGGTAAAGGCTTTGGTCGAGGCCACGCCGATTTCCGTTCCGGCTTTGGTCATCAGCGCCAGATCGGACTCGCGCACCAGCGACGAGCCCGGCACGTTGCAGATGGCCAGCGAGCCGAGATAGCCCAGCTCTTTCGACAGACGCAGCGCCGCCAGGGTATCGGCAGTTTCACCGGACTGGGAGAGGGTGATCATCAGGCTATTGCGACGCACCGCGGACTTGCGATAGCGGAATTCGGAGGCGATTTCCACATCGCACGGGACGCCGGCTAACGCTTCGAACCAGTAGCGGGAGACCATCCCGGAGTTATAGGAAGTCCCGCAGGCAACTATCTGAATATGTTCAACCTGAGCCAGCATTTCATTGGCGTTGGGCCCCAGTTCGCTGAGATCCACTTCGCCATGGCTGATGCGCCCGGTCAGGGTGTTCTTAATCGCGTTCGGCTGCTCGAAAATCTCTTTCTGCATATAGTGGCGGTAGATACCTTTATCGCCAGCGTCATACTGCAGATTGGATTCGATCTCCTGGCGCTTCACTTGCGCAGCGGACTTATCAAAAATCACCACCGAACGGCGAGTCACTTCCGCGATATCGCCCTCTTCGAGGAAGATAAAGCGGCGGGTAACCGGCAGCAATGCCAGCTGGTCGGAGGCGATAAAGTTTTCACCCATCCCCAGGCCAATCACCAGCGGGCTACCGGAGCGGGCCGCCAGCAGAGTTCCCGGGTCACGGGTATCCATGATCACCGTACCGTAAGCGCCGCGCAGCTGCGGGATAGCGCGCAGGACGGCTTCACGCAAGGTACCGCCTTGTTCCAGCTCCCAGTGCACCAGATGGGCAATAACTTCGGTATCGGTCTCGGTGACGAAGACATAGCCGCGAGACTGCAGCAGGGCGCGCAGCGGCTCATGGTTTTCGATGATCCCGTTATGGACCACCACAATGTGTTCAGAAACATGCGGATGCGCATTGCTCTCAGACGGTTCGCCGTGCGTCGCCCAACGAGTATGGGCGATCCCGGTACCACCGTGTAACGGTTGCTCTTCTACCGCCTGAGCCAGCATCTGAACTTTACCCAGGCGACGCACGCGGGTCATATGACCTTCGCTGTCGACCACTGCCAGACCGGCAGAGTCATAGCCACGGTATTCCAGACGACGTAAACCTTCGAGAAGGATTTCAGCAATATCACGCTGCGCGACTGCGCCAACAATTCCACACATAGTTAAATTTCCTGATAATGGCGATATGCCATGCGTTGTCGCTGACCTGTATTTGCCCGTTTTCCGGGCGCCCCGAGCCTTGTAGAGAGTGGGGTTATTGTTATGGTACTGCCTGCGGACGGGGATCTATGTTGACCCTCTCATCCTGGTTCGCCGGGAAAATTTCCCCGGCGATAATCCAAATTATTTCTTCTTCACCGGACGCTGCCAGCCCTGTTTGTGGACCTGCTGTACGCGGCTCAACACCAGCTCATTATCGGCGATATTGCGCGTGACGGTGGTGCCGGCGGCGATCGTGACGCCGTTGCCTACCGTGACCGGGGCCACCAGCTGAGTATCCGAGCCGACAAAGACATCATCGCCAATAATCGTTTTATGCTTGTTCGCACCATCGTAGTTGCAGGTGATGGTGCCCGCGCCGATATTGACGTTATCGCCAATCTCCGCATCGCCCAGATAGGTCAGATGACCCGCCTTGGAGCCTTTCCCGAGACGCGCTTTTTTCATTTCCACGAAGTTACCAACGTGGGCGCCTTCCAGCAGTTCGGCGCCCGGGCGCAGACGGGCAAATGGACCGATGGTGCAGGCCGCCTGCAGCTGGGCATCTTCCACCACGCTGTAGGGGCTAATTTCGCAGTCATCGCCGATGGTGCTGTTTTTGATCACGCAGCCGGCGCCGATTTTCACTCGATCGCCCAGCACCACGTTGCCTTCCAGAATAACGTTAGTATCGATCTCTACATCGCGCCCGTGCTGCAGCGTACCGCGCAGATCGAAACGCGCCGGATCGCGCAGCATCACGCCCGCCAGCAGCAGCTTTTCCGCCTGCTCCGCCTGGTAGACGCGCTCCAGGCGCGCAAGCTGCAGGCGGTTGTTGACGCCTTCGACTTCGCTCAGGCGCTGCGGATGCACTGCGACGATCTGGTGTCCTTCCTGGTGCGCCATGGCGATGATATCGGTGATGTAGTATTCGCCCTGAGCGTTGTTATTGGTGAGTTTCGCCAGCCAGCGCTTTAGATCCGCTCCGCCGGCGATCAGGATCCCGGTGTTGATTTCCTGGATCTGGCGCTGGGCCTCGCTGGCATCTTTGTGCTCAACGATGCCCGTCACCTGGCCATTTTCACGGGTAATGCGGCCATAGCCGGTTGGGTCATCCAGCTTCACCGTTAACAGACCAATCCCACCCTGTGGTTTCGCGGCGCGCAGGCGCTGTAGCGTCTCAACGGAGATCAGCGGCACGTCGCCATAGAGCATCAGGATGTCTTCATCATCATTGAAGAATGGCGCCGCCTGCTGCATAGCGTGCCCGGTTCCGAGCTGCTCGGCCTGCAGCACCCAGTTCAGGTTGTCTTCATGCAGAGTCTGACGCAGCAGATCGCCGCCGTGGCCGTATACCAGGTGTACCGCATATGCGCCTAAATCGTTAGCGGCATCAATGACATGCTGCACCATTGGCTTCCCGGCCAGGGTATGCAGCACCTTAGGAAGATCGGAATACATGCGGGTCCCTTTGCCTGCAGCAAGGATAACCACGCTCATCGCACTATTTGACATACTCATCCTGACGGTAGTTAGAACGAAAAGTAAAAGCCTTTCACGTTGAAATTTCTACATATTTTTCATCATAAAACGAGACGTGGAGAAAACGTCCAGGCTCACTGTTTTACCCCATTTTATGACGCTATTTTTAACCACTGCAAATCAGTTTAACGCTGAAAAAGGAGGGCGGGGTGGAGAATCATTAACTATCTCACTGCTTTTGCTGTTTTTTCGCCACCTGAATAAAGCCGCAGCGGCAGGCGTTTATCAGCACCCACAGCGGGAAGAACCAGGATAAATATTCGCCAGTCGCTGGCGGGGGAGGGCGGTAAAGTGATGGATGCTATCCATAAAAAACGAAAGGCCACCTATCAGGTGACCTTCTTTTCCCGGTTTCACATCGCCAGTGTTGTCGTTTTGATGGGCGATACGTCGTGTCAGCGGGCGAGATAGCGCGGAGCTTAGAAGCTCAGGACGCTAAATTTAGCGATGATTTTATGGAACAGTTTCATGATGATTTCCTGACGCAGGTGCAGTTTATAACGCTCTTTTTTGTGATATACATCACATAAAAAGAGTTTACGCCTCCTCATTTAACTAATCAATAACAATTAAGGGTGAATGCTGTTTTCACTTCATCCGCTCGTCAGCAGCGGGCAATAAAAAAAGCCAGCCTGGAACCCAGACTGGCTTTTTACGTTCAAGCCGGTGTTACATCGCTTTTTTGGTCAACTCGATAACGCGCAGTTTAGCGATCGCTTTGGCCAGTTCCGCAGACGCCTGAGCGTAATCCACATCGCCGTGAGAGCTCTTAATGTGCTCTTCCGCTTTGCGTTTCGCTTCCAGCGCTCGCGCTTCGTCGAGGTCCTGACCGCGAATTGCGGTATCCGCCAGGACGGTCACGCTGCCAGGCTGCACTTCAAGAATGCCGCCGGACAGATAGATAAACTCTTCATGACCGTGCTGTTTAACGATGCGAATCATACCAGGCTTAATGGCGGTGAGCAGCGGCGCGTGGCCCGGGTAAATACCCAGTTCACCTTCGCTACCCGTTACCTGGATTTTTTCGACCAGACCAGAGAACATTTGTTGCTCTGCGCTGACGACGTCCAGGTGGTAAGTCATTGCCATATCACCCTCCGATTAAGGCGTTAAAGTTTTTTGGCTTTTTCCACGGCTTCGTCGATGGAACCGACCATGTAGAACGCCTGCTCTGGCAGGTGATCGTATTCGCCTTCCATGATGCCTTTAAAGCCACGGATGGTGTCTTTCAGCGCCACGTATTTGCCCGGAGAACCGGTAAAGACTTCTGCCACGAAGAACGGCTGGGACAGGAAGCGCTGGATCTTACGCGCGCGAGCTACCACCAGTTTGTCTTCTTCAGACAGTTCGTCCATACCGAGGATGGCGATAATGTCTTTCAGTTCCTGATAACGCTGCAGGATGGACTGAACGCCACGCGCGGTGTCGTAGTGTTCCTGACCAACAACCAGCGGATCCAGCTGACGGCTGGTGGAATCCAGCGGGTCAACGGCCGGGTAGATACCCAGGGATGCGATCTGACGGCTCAGTACTACGGTTGCATCTAAGTGAGCAAAGGTAGTGGCTGGGGATGGGTCAGTTAAGTCATCCGCCGGTACGTATACCGCCTGTACGGAGGTGATAGAACCGGTTTTGGTGGAGGTGATACGTTCCTGCAGAACGCCCATCTCTTCCGCCAGGGTCGGCTGATAACCTACCGCTGAAGGCATACGACCCAGCAGCGCGGATACTTCAGTACCGGCCAGGGTGTAACGATAGATGTTATCGACGAACAGCAGTACGTCACGACCTTCGTCACGGAATTTCTCAGCCATGGTCAGGCCGGTCAGCGCAACGCGCAGACGGTTTCCCGGCGGCTCGTTCATCTGGCCGTACACCAGGGATACTTTATCGATAACGTTGGAGTCGGTCATTTCGTGGTAGAAGTCGTTACCCTCACGAGTACGCTCACCTACGCCCGCAAACACAGAGTAACCGGAGTGCTCGATCGCGATGTTACGGATCAGCTCCATCATGTTTACAGTTTTACCTACACCCGCACCGCCGAACAGACCAACTTTACCGCCCTTGGCGAACGGACACATCAGGTCGATAACTTTGATACCGGTTTCCAGCAGTTCCTGAGAGCTGGACAGCTCTTCATAGGACGGTGCCGCGCGGTGGATAGCCCAACGCTCTTCTTCGCCGATGTCGCCTTTCATGTCAACCGGTTGACCCAGTACGTTCATGATACGACCCAGCGTTGCTTTACCTACCGGGACTTCGATCGGGTGCTCGAGGTCTTTTACATCCAGACCGCGGCGCAGACCATCAGAAGAACCCATGGCGATGGTACGTACGATACCGCCTCCCAGCTGCTGCTGAACTTCCAGCACCAGAACTTCATTACCATTCTGTACCTCAAGGGCTTCGTACACGCGTGGTACGGCATCCTGAGGGAACTCGACGTCGACCACGGCGCCGATTACCTGGACAATCTTTCCAGTAGCCATCTTAAATCCTCTACGAAATAACCTGGTTAAACCGCGGCGGCCCCCGAGACGATCTCGGTGAGTTCCTGAGTAATGCTGGCCTGACGAGCTTTGTTGTATACCAACTGCAGCTCTTTAATCAGGCTGCCGCCATTATCGGTCGCGGCTTTCATCGCCACCATACGGGCGGCCTGCTCGCTGGCCAGGTTTTCAACCACGCCCTGATAAACCTGAGATTCGACGTAGCGGCGCAGGAGGGTATCCAGCAGCGCTTTCGGATCGGGCTCATACAGGTAATCCCAGGATTTACGTTTCAGATCAGCATCTTCTGATGCCGGTAACGGCAGCAGCTGAGTGATCGTCGGAACCTGAGACATGGTGTTAATAAATTTGTTGCTGACAACGTACAGCTTGTCCAGACGGCCTTCATCATAGGCCTGCAACATCACTTTTACCGGGCCGATCAGTTCGGACAGGGATGGGTTATCCCCCATACCGGTCACCTGTGCAACCACGTTGCCGCCCACGGAGTTAAAGAAAGAAACGCCCTTAGAGCCGATCATTGCGAGGTCGCACTGAACGCCTTTATCGGACCATGCTTTCATTTCCGCCAGCAGTTTCTTGAACAGGTTAATGTTCAAGCCGCCGCACAGACCACGGTCGGTCGACACCACCAGGTAGCCCACGCGCTTAACGTCGCGTTCTTCCAGGTAAGGGTGCTTATATTCCAGATTACCGTTCGCAAGGTGACCAATCACTTTGCGCATAGTATCTGCGTAAGGACGGCTGGCCGCCATGCGCTCCTGCGATTTACGCATTTTGGAAGCGGCGACCATCTCCATCGCTTTAGTGATCTTTTGCGTGTTCTGGACGCTTGCGATCTTACTACGTATCTCTTTTGCGCCGGCCATGAGCTTCTCCTCAATGCCTTGCGGCCTGCCCTAAGACAGACCGCCAGACGTTACCAGGACTGGGTTGCTTTGAAGGAATCGAGGATGCCTTTCAGCTTGCCTTCGATTTCGTCGTTATAGCCACCGGACTGGTTAATCTCTTGCATCAGCGGAGCGTGATCACGGTCGACGTAAGCCAGCAGAGCGGCTTCGAAGCTACCGATTTTCGCCAGTTCTACATCAGCCAGGTAACCACGTTCTGCTGCGAACAGAACCAGAGACTGCTGCGCGACGGACATCGGCGCATACTGTTTCTGTTTCAGCAGCTCGGTCACTTTCTGACCGTGGTCCAGCTGTTTGCGGGTTGCATCGTCAAGGTCGGATGCAAACTGGGAGAACGCCGCCAGTTCACGATACTGCGCCAGCGCGGTACGGATACCACCGGACAGTTTCTTCATGATCTTGGTCTGCGCTGCACCACCAACACGGGATACGGAGATACCCGGGTTAACCGCAGGACGAATACCGGCGTTAAACAGGTTGGTTTCCAGGAAGATCTGACCATCGGTAATAGAGATTACGTTGGTCGGAACGAATGCGGAAACGTCACCCGCCTGCGTTTCGATAATCGGCAGCGCGGTCAGAGAACCGGTTTTCCCTTTCACTTCACCTTTGGTGAAGGCTTCAACGTATTCGGCGTTAACACGCGCAGCACGCTCCAGCAGACGAGAGTGGAGGTAGAATACGTCGCCCGGGAACGCTTCACGTCCAGGCGGACGACGGAGCAGCAGGGAGATCTGGCGATAAGCAACAGCCTGTTTAGACAGATCATCGTAAACGATCAGCGCATCTTCACCGCGGTCGCGGAAGTATTCGCCCATTGCGCAACCAGCGTATGGCGCCAGGTATTGCAGTGCAGCAGATTCAGATGCAGTCGCTACCACTACGATGGTGTTAGCCAGCGCGCCGTGCTCTTCCAGTTTACGCACCACGTTAGAGATGGTGGACGCTTTCTGACCGATAGCGACATAGACGCACTTGATGCCGGAATCACGCTGGTTGATGATGGCATCGATAGCCAGCGCAGTTTTACCGGTCTGACGGTCGCCGATGATCAGTTCACGCTGACCACGACCGATTGGGATCATGGCGTCAACGGATTTGTAACCGGTCTGTACCGGCTGATCGACGGACTGACGTTCGATTACGCCCGGCGCGATCGCTTCAACGGCGGAGAAACCGTCGTTTTCCAGCGGACCTTTACCATCAATTGGCGCGCCCAGGGTGTTAACCACGCGGCCCAGCAGGCCACGGCCTACCGGAACTTCCAGGATACGGCCAGTACATTTCACCTTCATGCCTTCGGCGAGGTCAGCGTACGGACCCATTACCACCGCACCTACGGAGTCGCGCTCCAGGTTCAGTGCGATAGCGTAACGGTTACCCGGCAGGGAGATCATCTCGCCCTGCATACATTCGGCAAGGCCGTGGATGCGGATAACACCGTCACTTACAGAAACAATAGTACCTTCGTTATGAGCTTCGCTCACAACATTGAACTGAGCAATGCGCTGCTTGATCAGTTCGCTGATTTCGGTGGAATTCAGTTGCATGCTCCAGTCCCCTTAAGACTGCAAGACGTCTGCAAGGCGCTCAAGACGGCCGCGTACGCTGCCATCAATGACCATATCACCCGCACGGATGATAATACCTGCCATAACAGACTTATCGATTTTGCAATTCAGCTTAACTTTGCGTGACAGACGTTTTTCCATCGCGCTGACGATCCTGGCAAGCTGTTCATCACTCAGTTGGTTGGCAGATATTACTTCTACCTCTGCGATGGCCTCACTGGCCGCGCGCAGGTGAATGAATTGCTCAAGAACGTCCGGGAGCACCTTCAGACGATTATTTTCCGCCATCACCTTAATCAGGTTCTGGCCATTTTCGTCGAGTTGCTCGCCGCAGATAGCGATAAACGCTTCTGAGAGCGTTTCCGGCGCCAAAGCACCGGAGAGAAGCTCTGCCATTTGGTCGTTTTTGGTCACTTCGGCGGCAAACGCCAGCATATCCTGCCAGCGTTCAACACTGTTGTGTTCGACGGCAAAGTCAAAAGCTGCTTTGGCGTAGGGGCGAGCTACCGTTACAAATTCAGACATCAGCCCCTCCCTCCTTACAGTTCAGCGACAAGTTTATCCACGATGTCGCTGTTAGCAGCTTCATCCACGGAACGTTCGATGATCTTCTCGGCGCCAGCAACAGCCAGGATAGCGACCTGCTTACGCAGCTCCTCGCGTGCACGTTTACGCTCAGCATCAATTTCAGCCTGCGCTTGTGCAACGATTTTGGTGCGTTCCTGTTCTGCTTCAGCTTTAGCTTCGTCCAGAATCTGAGAGCGGCGCTTGTTCGCCTGCTCAATGATTACCTGGGCTTCCGCTTTCGCTTTTTTCAGCTGGTCGGTCGCGTTGGCCTGTGCAAGGTCCAAATCTTTCTTAGCGCGTTCTGCAGAAGCTAAACCGTCAGAAATCTCTTTCTGGCGTTTTTCGATGGCAGCCATTAAAGGCGGCCATACGTATTTCATGCAGAACCATACGAAGATAACAAACGCGATGGCCTGGCCGAGGATTGTTGCGTTCATGTTCACAGCACAATACCTCTTTAATTAACTCTGTGGCTTAGGTTTCTAACAACTTACTACGCGACGGCGAACATCACGTACAGACCCAGACCTACAGCGATCATCGGGATAGCATCCACCAGACCCATAACGATAAAGAACTGAGTACGCAGCAGAGGGATCAGATCCGGCTGACGCGCTGCGCCTTCCAGGAATTTACCTCCGAGGATGCCGATACCGATCGCAGCACCGATTGCCGCCAGACCCATCATCACAGCGGCAGCCATGTACAGCAGATCCATATTCAGGTTTTCCATGACAGTCTCCAGTTTGTTTCAGTTAAAACGTAGTAGTGTTGGTAAAAAATCAATGCTCTTCAGATGCCATCGACAGATAGACAATCGTCAGAACCATGAAGATGAAGGCTTGCAGCGTAATAATCAGGATGTGGAAAATGGCCCAAGGCACATTCAGAACCCACTGTGACCACCACGGCAACAGACCAGCAATCAGAATGAAAATCAGCTCACCGGCATACATGTTGCCGAACAGTCGCAGACCGAGAGAGACCGGTTTGGACAGCAGGCTTACCCCTTCAAGGATTAAGTTGACAGGAATGAACGCCCAGTGATTGAACGGCTGCATGGTCAGTTCTTTAACGAACCCACCAACGCCTTTCATTTTGATGCTGTAGAAAATAATCAGGATGAACACGCCAAGCGCCATCGACAGGGTGATGTTCACGTCGGCAGACGGAACCACGCGCAGTGCAGGCAGGCCGAGTATGTGCTCACCGATCCAAGGTAAGAAATCGATAGGCAAGAGGTCCATCAGGTTCATCAGGAAGACCCAGACGAACACGGTCAGCGCCAGCGGCGCGATAACCTTGCTCTTGCCATGGTACATGTCTTTGACGCTGCCATGGACGAAGCCGATGATCATTTCGATGAAGGTTTGGAATTTCCCTGGTACGCCGCTGGTCGCTTTCTTAGCAACGCTACGGAACATGGCAAGGAACAGCAGACCGAGAACCACCGAGAAGAACATGGAGTCAATGTTGAGCGTCCAGAAGGTGGCTGTGTGGTTGTGCGGATCCACCAGCGAGAATGTACGCAGGTCCAACTGAAGGTTGTTCAGATGGTGTCCTATGTAATCCTGCGGCGTCATATTTTCTGAAGCCATGATGCCTTTACCCTTTGTTGTTAATTACAGCTGGCGCCAGAACTTGTACCACCAGCACCAAAACCCACGTCACGATCAGTGGCAAAAATACCACTTTTAAAACGGCCAGCGCCACTGCCAGAAGGGCGAAGGTCAGCAACACCTTGAAGGCTTCACCGAAGGCGAAGGTCCAGGCCACACGGCCTTTTGCTGGTGTATGCGCCTGATGACGCCAGGCAAAAATTATAAACATCAGATTTGGCAAGACCACTGCCAAACCGCCGCATACAGCGGAAATGCCCCAGAAGGGGTCTTTGAGGCTGAACAGCAGTCCACTTGCCATTACTGCCAGTAACTGAATAAACAGAAGCTTGCGAGCAACGTTTCGACTCAAGAGCGACACTGACATCACGTTTTTACTCCTGCTCCCTTTGAGGTATGTCGCGTGTCGTATAAAACGTCCTTTAAGACGAAGAGTCAAGCATCAAAAAGCGGACAAATTATACGGTGACGCCCCGTGATTTCAAACAATAAGTAGCAAAATAGTGAATAAATGTTTAATTATTTTCCAACGGACAACTTTCCGTGCATTTCAGCGTTCTGTGAGCGGTCATACAAAACTGCAAATAACGAGGAAACACGGCAATTAAAGCGTGCATCAGATCACATAATAAACATTTCAAGCGCCCTTTAATGAATCAAGGACATAAAACACTATTTTTCATGCTTTTGATATTCAAGATAAAAAGTGAGGACATTATCTAAAACAACCTCACATACAATAAAAACCTTTTATTGACATTTATAATAAAAATTTAACATCACTATGCTGTTCATCATTGTCGATTTTTAGCACCCTGATATTTTCAAAGTTGACTATTTTGTCAGTGAATCACTTACGCTAAGTTAACTGCAAGAAAAGCCTTAGTAAAAACAAGGTTAAATGCAGCCCGTTAATATCGGGGGACGTCCTTTATTTTTGTAACATGCGCGGGCCACATTTTTTCCACATTTTTTGATAAAAATTAACTCGATTTTGGCTTAATCACCACCAGGTGCCGCTCCCCTTCCAACCGAGGAACATGCAGCTCAATCACCTCGACAATGTCATACCCTTCCGGCAGACTTTCCATTTCTTCTTTTTGCGCTAACCCTTTGAGCGCATAGAAGTGACCATTCGCTGCCGGCAGATGATGGCACCAGCTCACCATATCATTAAGCGATGCGAAAGCGCGGCTTATCACGCCATCAAACGGCGGCTCGGCCGGGAAGGCTTCCACGCGGCTCTGCACCGGGGTGACGTTATCCAGCTTCAGCTCGTGCTGCACCTGACGCAGGAAGCGCACGCGCTTGCCAAGGCTGTCCAGCAGGGTGAAATGTGACTCCGGACATACGATGGCCAACGGGATCCCCGGCAACCCCGGGCCCGTACCAACATCGATAAAGCGCGAGCCCTGCAGATAAGGCGCCACGATGATGCTGTCGAGAATATGACGCACCAGCATCTCATTCGGATCGCGAACGGAGGTCAGGTTATAGGCTTTGTTCCACTTATCGAGCAGTCCGACGTAAGCCACCAGCTGATTTTTCTGGTGATCGGTGAGCGAAATACCCGCTTCATCCAGCAGACGAGAAAGTTTGTTGAGCACGGTAAGTACCTTCAAAAAATAATGAGCCCGGAGGCGCTAACGCTTACCGGGCTATGAATGATAAAGGCGAACGCTGATTATGCAACTGGGAAATCAGCGCGGCAGGCAGCCGCAATCAGGCGCTGCGGCGCAGCATCCCCTGCTTTTTCAGCCAAACCAGCAAAATAGAGATCGCCGCCGGGGTGATCCCGGAGATACGTGACGCCTGCCCTATCGACGACGGTTTATGGTCGTTCAGTTTGGCAATCACCTCGTTAGACAGCCCAGTGACCTGGCGGTAGTCGAGGGTCGCTGGCAGCAAGGTATTCTCATTGCGCTGTTGTTTCTCAATCTCATCCTGCTGGCGCGCGATATAGCCCTCATACTTCACCTGGATCTCTACCTGTTCAGCCGCCTGACGATCTTCCAGTCCCGGGGTGAATGGCGAGAGTTGAACCAGCTGTTCGTAGGTCATTTCCGGACGACGCAGCAGATCTTCGCCGCTGGCTTCACGCGACAACGGCGCGGTCAGGTGAGCGTTCACTTCGTTGGCGCTCTCTGCCTGCGGATTCACCCAGGTGGATTTCAGACGCTGGCGTTCACGTTCGATGCTTTCCAGCTTCTCGTTGTAACGTGCCCAGCGTTCGTCATCCACCAGACCCAGCTCGCGCCCCTGTTCGGTCAAACGCAAATCGGCGTTGTCTTCGCGCAGCATCAGACGATATTCAGCGCGGGAAGTAAACATGCGGTACGGTTCTTTGGTACCCAGGGTGCAGAGGTCATCTACCAGCACGCCGAGGTAAGCCTGATCGCGACGCGGCGCCCAGCCCTCTTTTTCCGCAGAGAAGCGGGCGGCGTTAAGTCCGGCCAGCAGCCCCTGAGCCGCCGCCTCTTCATAACCGGTGGTACCATTGATTTGGCCGGCGAAGAACAGACCCTGAATAAATTTGCTCTCAAGCGTTGGCTTCAGATCGCGCGGGTCGAAGAAATCGTACTCAATAGCGTAGCCTGGACGGACGATCCGCGCATTCTCCATCCCCTGCATCGAGCGGACGATTTGCATTTGCACATCAAACGGTAGGCTGGTGGATATACCGTTCGGATAAATTTCGTTTGAGGTCAGTCCTTCCGGCTCGAGGAAGATCTGATGCTGGTTGCGATCGGCAAAGCGCATGACTTTGTCTTCGATCGACGGGCAATAGCGAGGTCCGATCCCTTCGATCACTCCGGCGTACATAGGACTGCGATCGAGGTTATTGCGGATCACATCGTGGGTTTTCTCGTTAGTGTGGGTGATATAGCACGGTACCTGGCGCGGATGCTGATCCGCGGATCCCATGAACGAGAAGACCGGCATCGGGTTATCGCCATGCTGCTGCGCCAGCACGCTGAAATCGATGGTGCGCGCGTCAATACGCGGCGGAGTACCGGTTTTCAGACGACTTACGCGCAGAGGCAATTCACGCAGACGACGAGACAGCGGGATAGACGGCGGATCGCCGGCGCGGCCGCCGCTGTAGTTGTCCAGACCAATATGGATTTTGCCGTCAAGGAAGGTCCCGACAGTCAGCACTACCGCTTTAGCGCGGAATTTGAGGCCCATCTGGGTGACGGCGCCCACGACGCGATCGTTTTCGACAATCAGATCTTCAACCGCCTGCTGGAAGATCATCAGGTTCGGCTGGTTCTCCAGCGCGGTACGTACTGCCTGACGATAAAGCACGCGGTCAGCCTGGGCGCGGGTGGCGCGCACTGCCGGTCCTTTGCTGGCGTTTAGTATCCTAAACTGAATACCCGCCTGATCGATCGCTTTGGCCATCAAACCGCCGAGCGCATCCACTTCTTTTACCAGGTGTCCTTTCCCAATGCCGCCAATCGCCGGGTTGCAACTCATTTGCCCCAGCGTGTCGATATTGTGTGTCAAAAGCAGGGTTTGTTGACCCATACGCGCTGCGGCCATTGCGGCCTCAGTGCCTGCATGACCCCCGCCAATGATAATGACGTCAAAAGGATCCTGATAAAACATGGTGGTCTGCCTCGCATAAAGCGGTATGAAAATGGATTGAAGCCCGGGCCGTGGATTCTACTCAACTTTCGTCTTTCGAGAAAGACTCCGGGATCCTGAGTATTAAAAAGAAGATCTTTATATAGAGATCTGTTCTATTGTGATCTCTTATTAGGATCGACTCTCTTTGTGGATAAGTCGGATCCGCGAAGTAAGATCAAAAGCTTAAGAAGGATCACTATCTGTGAATGATCGGTGATCCTGGTCCGTATAAGCTGGGATCAGAATGAAGGGTTATGCACAGCTCAAAAACCATACTACGGTTATTCTTTGGATAACTACCGGTTGATCCAAGCTTTTAAGCATGGTTATCCACAGAAGATCGGACGATCTTTACAATTCTCAGAGCAAATTTTTCCAAGATCCCAGCCAGATTTCCGCTGGATCCTCCGGAATTTCGTGTTCAAGGACGTTGATCTTCAGCGTCTCACCGATCTGTTTTGCCCCGCAGGCCTTCAGCGCCGCTTCTAATTTATCGATCGCGCCGCAAAAGGTGTCGTATTCGCGGCTGCCGATCCCTATAGCGCCAAAGCGCACGGCGGAAAGATCGGCCTGCTTCTCCTGCAGCGCGTCATAGAAGGGAACCAGGTTGTCGGGAATGTCGCCGGCGCCATGGGTGGAAGAGATAATTAACCAGATCCCTTGCGCCTGCAGATCGTCCACCAGCGGACCGTGCTGGATTTCAGTGCTATAGCCGGCTTCTTCCAGCTTTTCCGCCAGATGCTCTGCTACATATTCCGCACTGCCCAGGGTGCTGCCGCTGATAAGTGTAATGTCTGCCATAGATCGCCGATCGCCCGCTCAACTGTTCAGAGTGGCGTATTGTACGCTGTGAGCGAGCTGGGATCTACCTGTGGAAAAATGTGGGATTAAAAAAAGCGATCAGGGCTTGATGGTGCGCATGATCGGGTTCTGCAGCACGATCAGAGTTTCAGTGGACTGAATTTCATCGATTGTTTGGATCTTGTTGATAAGTACCTGCTGCAGAGCATCGATGGATTTACACATCACCTTAATAAAGATGCTGTAGTGGCCGGTGGTGTAGTAAGCCTCGGTGACCTCCTCCAGACTTTCCAGGCGGGCGAGGGCGGAGGGATAGTCTTTGGCGCTTTTTAAAATAATGCCGATGAAGCAACCGACGTCGTAGCCCAGCTGCTTGGGGCTGACGTCAATGCGCGCGCCGGTAATGATACCCGCCTGCTTCATCTTTTCGACGCGCACGTGAATGGTACCCGGGCTGACGCTGAACTGTTTGGCCAGTTCGGCATAGGCGGTACGGGCGTTGGCCATCAGCGCATCAAGAATGCCGCGGTCCAGATTGTCGATCTGATAATTTTCCATATCTTTTTCTTATGAAGTTTGAGGGTTCTTACTATTTTAGCGCCATATTTTAATGAATTAAAAGTTGATGCGCCTTTTTATTGATTGATTATTGTATTGCCGCCCTGTTTTGTTGCTTAATCAATGGCAACAGGACGCAGGAGTCATAAAAATGAAAACCGCATATATCGCAAAACAACGCCAGATCAGTTTCGTTAAATCCCACTTTTCCCGTCAGCTGGAAGAGAAGCTTGGCCTGATTGAAGTCCAGGCGCCAATCTTAAGCCGCGTGGGCGATGGGACGCAGGATAACTTGTCCGGCTGCGAGAAAGCGGTTCAGGTAAAAGTGAAAACACTGCCCGACGCCCAGTTCGAAGTGGTTCATTCGCTGGCGAAGTGGAAGCGTCAAACCCTGGGACAACACGACTTCAGCGCGGGCGAAGGGCTGTACACGCACATGAAAGCCCTTCGCCCCGATGAAGACCGTCTGACGCCTATCCATTCCGTCTATGTTGACCAGTGGGACTGGGAGCGCGTGATGGGGGATGAAGAGCGTCACGTCGGCACCCTGAAGGCAACCGTCGAGGCGATCTACGCCGGGATCAAAGCCACCGAGCTGGCGGTCAGCCAGGAGTTTGGCCTGACGCCGTTCCTGCCGGAACAGATCCATTTTGTTCACAGCCAGGAGCTGCTGAGCCGCTATCCGGAGCTTGATGCCAAAGGTCGTGAGCGGGCTATTGCCAAAGAGCTGGGCGCCGTCTTCTTAATTGGTATCGGCGGCAAACTAGCTGATGGCAAGCGCCACGACGTGCGTGCGCCGGATTATGATGACTGGAGTACTGAGGTTTCTGAAGGTTTTGCCGGCCTGAACGGCGATATCCTGGTGTGGAACCCGGTGCTGGAGGATGCGTTCGAGATCTCCTCGATGGGGATCCGCGTTGACGCCGAGGCGCTAAAGCGCCAGCTGGCGCTGACCGGCGATGAAGATCGCCTGAAACTGGAGTGGCACCAGGCGCTGCTGCGCGGCGAGATGCCGCAGACTATCGGCGGCGGCATTGGCCAGTCTCGTTTGACGATGCTGTTGCTGCAGCTTGACCATATTGGTCAGGTGCAGTGCGGCGTATGGCCGGCGCAGGTTCGCGAAAGCGTTTCCGCGCTGCTGTAACGATTAGCGCCGCCAGCGTCGCAGCAGGCGGCTACGCAGCCCGGTGTCAAAGCGCCAGATATGATCGAAGATGCGCATGATGCCGGGTTTGCCGTGAACCGACATCGCCACCGCGTGAAAACGGTGCTGATGCTTACGCTGTAACTCCCCCACTTGAGCAATCACCTCATCCGGCAACCGTTGGGCAATAAAGTCGGAGATCACCACGGCATCCGCATCCACCCACTGCGGGTTTTGCAAACGTTCAATAATGGCGCGAAAACAGCTGGCCAGATCGGTGCCGCCGCGAAAACGCTGGCTCAGGAAACGGATCGCCTGCTCCAGTCCGCTCTCGCTGGTCAACTCGTAATGCACCACTTCGCTGGAAAACAGCATAATGAAGCAGCGACGGTTATCGGCCAGCGCGATGCGCATCAGGGCCAGACAAAAGGCCTTAGCGCACTGTTCGTTAAAACCGCCCATCGATCCTGACGTATCGACGCAGACAATGAACGGCCCGCGCGGTTGCTCATCAAAATCCTGCCGCGTTACCGGGCGTTCGGTAATTTTCTCGCGCCAGGCATCGCCGTGTAGCCGGTAGGTGAGCAGCTGTTTCTCCACCAGCTTGCGATAAAATTCAAACTCCAGCTCCGTGATGCCAAGCGTCGCCAGCTCCGGCGGCAGCAGGCGTAGAATGTCGTCGCTCTGCTGGAGGCCGTCGACCTGTTCAGGCACCGTTGCCGGCTCGCGTACCAGGCTGCGGAAGGTTTCCATCGGCGCATCTTTCTTCGGCACGGATTTCGCTTCCCTTGAACGCCCCAGCTGTTCCGCCAGCTGCAGCAGCTCCGGTTGCTGGTTAAGAAAATCGCCATAGCGCACGATCAGCTGGTAGTCGCCTCGTTTGAGTTCCCCGGCGCTCATATCCCACAGGCGTCCGGCGGCGGTATCATTTTCCGCCAGCACCGGATCGAGCTGACCGCTGAGCGTCATTCGTTCCTGGACCTCACTGAGCAACTGGTCGCGCTCCTCGTCCAGCAGCTGCTGGTTAAGGCTGGTGGCTTGCACCACCAGGCTCAGTCGCCAGCGCTGTAAAAACAGCGTATGCAGCGCCGGGGTAAAGGTGGCATTGTCATCCACCAGCTTCTGCGCCTGGGCGGCAAAAGGGGACTGGAGCTGGTGCAGTTTGCCGAGAATTTGCGGGAGCTGGACGATAAACTGCGAGGTAGAGAGCAGCTGAGCCTGCTGATAGGTTTGCACTTCGGCGTCCAGATCCGGCGGGATGTTAACTTCTTTTAAGCGGGCGCGAACGGCTTCCCGCCAGCGCGGAATATCCGCCGCGATGATGTTTTTCAGGCGGGGAAATTTTTCAAAGAACACCGCCAGTTGAGGAGAGGCCAACAGCGCCAGCAGCATCTCCTCGATCATTCCCTCTTCGCTGACTGCCAGCATGACATTCAGCATATCGAGCGTCATGGCTGCTTCGCCTGTTTAATCTGCGCGCCGACGTCCTGCAGGCTGGCTTCGATTCTTCCCAGCCATTCGACCGGGATAAACAGGCACTTTTGCTGCTCGCTGAAGCGGTTGTGTTGCTGGTGCCACTCATCATCCAGCGCTTCCAGCTGCTGGCGAATTTCCGCCGGCATATTCTCCTGCGCTGCGCTGCCGGGCAGCGCGAGGCGTGAGCCCTGCAGGCTCACATCGCGGACGACCAGATGCTGGCTGGTGTCGACATCCATATTGAGTAGTTGGGCAAAGCCGATCCCGTTGAGCTTACCGCGGATCTCGCCGCCCTTTTCCAGCCAGTTGGCTAACGCCTCGCGTTCAAAAGTAATGTGGATCACTTCCATATCGTGAAGTTTGAGCGGCTGCTGCAGCAGCAGCGTCAGGGTGGTTCCCTGGATCTCCGCCGGCAGTTCATAGTGCGGTTTGCGGCTAAACATCCCGCCAAGGCGGGTGACCTTCAGCGCCGTTTTGTCGCTTTGCTGTTGTTGGATCTGAATGCGTCGCTGCACAATCGCCCCCAACCGCGTCAGCATCGCCTGCTGTTGCCAGGCGTGACAGGTCATGAGCGTTTCCAGCTGCTGCGACATCAGGTTCATACTTTCGACGTTGTGCCACAGACAATCTTTCAGCAGGATTAGGTCGATCGGCGCGATGCTGTCGCGGCCGCTGAAGAAGGCGCTGGCCTGCAGCAGGCGAATAGCCTTTTTCCAGCGGCGATCCGAGACGTAGGGGGCATTTGGCAGGGCGTCCAGCTGCTGGCGGAGCTGGAATATCAGCTCAAACACCGCGTCCGGCAGTTTAATATTGCCGATCTGCTGCTGCCATTGGGTAAATTCCTCGTCGCTCACCTGCAGCGCGCTGGGCACTGGATTGCTGTTTTCATCCTGCTGGCTGACCAGCATCGAACGGAAATTACCTTTATCCTGCACTTTATCAAGCCATAGACGGATCAGCATTCGGTCATACAGCGCTTCCAGGCTGCTGTCGGCTTCCGGGAGTTCGTTCGACGCGGCCACCAGCAGGCGCATTGGGATTTTCTCTTCATGCGCGCCATTGCGGAAGTGACGTTCGTTAATCGCCGTCAGTAGGGTGTTGAGGATAGCCGGACCTGCTTTCCATATTTCATCGAGAAACACGATTTCCGCTTCCGGCAGGTAGCCGGCGGTTAAACGTTCGTAACGGCCTTCATCTTTCAGCGCCTGAATGGACAGTGGCCCAAAAACCTCTTCCGGGGTGGAGAAGCGGGTCATCAGGTATTCAAAAGCGCGCGCCTGCTGGAAGGCGAATTTGAGGCGGCGGGCAATCAGGCTTTTGGCGATCCCCGGTGGACCAAGCAAAAAAACGCTCTCGCCGCTGAGCGCCGCCAGCAGGCAGAGGCGTATCGCGTGGCTGCGTTCAAAGAGTCCTTTTTCGAGTGCCGCGCTGAGCCGGGAAATTCTTTCAGCCAGTAAATGTGTTTGAGCCATAATTGAGTTGCGTGCTTTGTCATGTATCGTTATTGGGACGAGTATAGATGTTAGAGCCGGGGCGGTAATAGCCTGAAGAATCGATTTATTTTTTTTGAGCCAGGTTAATATGGTGTCTGTTAGGGGTACGATTTCACAAATAATCGTGCATACTGTGCGCTTTTTGTGGGCCAAGGGACTAGGCACACATTTGTTTTATAAACGAAAAGACTAGTCTATGAGCACTGATAATAAACAATCGTTGCCGGCGTTAACGCTGGCGGCCATCGGCGTGGTGTACGGCGATATCGGTACCAGTCCACTGTATACCCTGCGCGAATGCCTGTCAGGTCAGTTTGGCTTTGGCGTAGAGCGCGATGCCGTTTTTGGCTTTTTGTCGCTGATTTTCTGGCTGTTAATCTTTACCGTATCGATTAAATACATCACCTTCGTGATGCGGGCGGATAACGCCGGGGAAGGCGGGATCTTAACGCTGATGTCGCTGGCCGGACGTAATACTTCGGCCAGAATGACCTCCGTGCTGGTGATCCTCGGCCTTATCGGCGGCAGTTTCTTCTATGGCGAAGTGGTGATTACCCCGGCGATTTCGGTAATGTCGGCGATAGAGGGGTTAGAAATTATCGCCCCGCAGCTCGATACCTGGATTGTCCCTATCTCCATTATCGTGCTCACCCTGCTGTTTGTGATCCAGAAGCACGGGACTGGCATGGTCGGCAAGCTGTTTGCGCCGATTATGCTGATCTGGTTCCTGTTGCTGGCGGTGCTGGGCGCGCGAAGCATTTACGCTAATCCGGAAGTTCTGCAGGCGCTGAATCCCTACTGGGCTGTGCACTTCTTCCTGCAATACAAGACCGTTTCCTTTATTGCGCTTGGCGCGGTGGTGCTGTCGATTACCGGGGTGGAAGCGCTGTACGCCGATATGGGCCACTTCGGCAAACTGCCGATCCGCGTCGCCTGGTTCTCCGTCGTGCTGCCCTCGTTGGTGCTGAACTATTTTGGCCAGGGCGCGCTGCTGCTGAAGCACCCGGAAGCGATTAAAAACCCGTTCTTCCTGCTGGCGCCTGAGTGGGCGCTGATCCCGATGCTGATTATCGCCACGCTGGCGACGGTTATCGCCTCCCAGGCAGTGATTTCCGGGGTCTTCTCCCTGACCCGTCAGGCAGTGCGTCTGGGCTATCTGTCGCCGATGCGCATTATCCATACCTCGGAAATGGAGTCCGGGCAGATTTACATTCCGTTCATTAACTGGCTGCTGTACGTTTCTGTGGTCATCGTTATCGTCAGCTTTGAGCATTCGTCTAACCTGGCGGCGGCGTATGGTATCGCCGTAACGGGCACCATGGTGCTGACCTCCATTCTGTCGGCGACCGTGGCGCGCAAAAACTGGCACTGGAACAAGCTGTTTGTCGGTCTGATGCTGGTGGCCTTCCTGTGCATTGATATTCCGCTGTTCTCGGCGAACCTCGATAAGATTGTCTCCGGCGGCTGGCTACCGTTGTCCCTGGGGATGGTGATGTTTACGGTGATGACGACCTGGAAGAGCGAGCGTTTCCGCCTGCTGCGCCGGATGCACGAGCATGGCAACTCGCTGGAAGCGATGATCTCTTCGCTGGAGAAGTCACCGCCAGTGCGTGTGCCGGGTACTGCGGTGTATATGTCCCGCGCCCTGAACGTGATCCCGTTTGCCCTGCTGCATAACCTGAAGCACAACAAGGTGCTGCATGAGCGAGTGATCCTCCTGACCCTGCGTACCGAAGATGCGCCTTACGTGCATAACGTTCGCCGGGTGCAGATTGAGCAGCTGTCACCGTCCTTCTGGCGGGTGGTGGCCAGCTACGGCTGGCGGGAAACGCCTAACGTTGAAGAGGTGTTCCACCGCTGTGGCCTGGAAGGACTCAGCTGCCGGATGATGGAGACCTCGTTCTTTATGTCGCATGAGTCGCTGATTATCGGCAAACGGCCATGGTATCTTCGCCTGCGCGGCAAGCTTTATCTGCTGCTGCAGCGTAACGCCCTGCGGGCGCCGGATCAGTTTGAGATCCCGCCAAACCGGGTTATCGAGCTCGGTACCCAGGTCGAAATCTGATGTCAAAAAAGCCCTTCCATTGCGAAGGGCTTTTTGTTTCTCACTCCGGTTGTTATGTCCTGTCGCTGCCTCGCGAAACGTTTCGATGGCGATCACATTTCTCTCTTCTGGTGATGGTTTTCTGCTCACACATTGATAATAATTATTTTAGCGAAACGTTTCGCTAGTGGAGCAAAAGAGAAAAAATGAAAAAAGGCACCGTACTTAACGCTGATATTTCCGCGGTCATTTCCCGCCTGGGCCACACCGATACGCTGGTGGTCTGCGATGCCGGATTACCGGTTCCCCGCAGCAGCACGCGCATTGATATGGCGCTGACTCAGGGCGTACCTTCATTTATGCAGGTGCTGGAAGTGGTGACGACGGAAATGCAGGTTGAAGCGGCTGTCATCGCGGAAGAGATTAAAACCCATAATCCGCAGCTCCACGCGACGTTGCTCACTCACCTCGAGCAGCTGCAGCAGCACCAGGGAAATACCATTGAAATTCGTTACACCAGCCATGAGCAGTTCAAAAAACAAACCGCAGACAGTCAGGCGGTAATTCGCAGCGGGGAGTGTTCCCCGTTTGCGAATATCATTCTCTGTGCCGGCGTCACGTTCTGAGGTCGCCGTCATGGAAGCCTTATTGCAACTGAAAGGGATCGACAAAGCGTTCCCTGGCGTCAAGGCGCTCTCCGGCGCGGCGCTGAATGTCTATGCCGGCCGGGTGATGGCGCTGGTAGGGGAAAATGGCGCCGGCAAGTCCACTATGATGAAGGTGTTGACCGGGATCTACACCCGTGATGCCGGCTCTTTGCTGTGGTTAGGCAAAGAGACGACCTTTAACGGCCCAAAATCCTCCCAGGAAGCCGGGATCGGCATTATCCATCAGGAACTGAACCTGATCCCTCAGTTGACGATCGCCGAGAACATCTTCCTTGGCCGCGAGTTCGTTAACCGTTTTGGCAAAATCGACTGGAAGCAGATGTATGCCGAAGCCGACAAGCTGTTGGCAAAGCTGAATCTCCGCTTTACCAGCCAGAAACTGGTGGGCGATCTATCGATTGGCGATCAGCAAATGGTGGAGATCGCCAAAGTGCTGAGCTTCGAATCGAAAGTCATCATTATGGATGAACCGACCGATGCGCTGACCGATACCGAAACCGAATCGCTGTTCCGCGTCATCCGCGAACTGAAGTCGCAGGGGCGCGGTATCGTCTATATCTCCCACCGTATGAAAGAGATCTTCGAGATTTGCGACGACGTGACGGTCTTTCGTGACGGGCAGTTTATCGCCGAGCGCGAGGTCTCGTCGCTGGATGAGGACCGACTTATCGAGATGATGGTCGGCCGTAAGCTGGAAGACCAATATCCACACCTCGATAAGGCGCCCGGCGCGGTGCGCCTGAAGGTCGACAACCTCTGCGGCCCGGGGGTGGATAACGTGACCTTTACCCTGCGCCAGGGGGAGATCCTCGGCGTTGCCGGGCTGATGGGCGCCGGGCGGACCGAACTGATGAAAGTGCTGTACGGCGCGTTGCCGCGCAGCAGCGGTTCCGTGACGCTCGATGGCCGCGAAGTGGTGACCCGTTCGCCGCAGGATGGTCTGGCGAACGGCATTGTCTATATCTCCGAAGACCGTAAGCGCGATGGTCTGGTTCTCGGGATGTCGGTAAAAGAAAACATGTCCCTGACGGCGCTGCGCTATTTCAGCCGGGCGGGCGGTAGTCTTAAGCATAAAGATGAACAGCAGGCGGTGAGTGATTTCATCCGCCTGTTTAACGTGAAAACGCCGTCCATGGAGCAGGCGATCGGCCTGCTCTCCGGCGGCAACCAGCAAAAGGTCGCCATCGCCCGCGGGCTGATGACCCGGCCGAAGGTGCTGATCCTCGATGAACCGACCCGCGGCGTCGACGTCGGGGCGAAGAAAGAGATCTACCAGCTCATCAACCAGTTCAAAGCCGACGGCCTGAGCATCATTCTGGTCTCCTCCGAGATGCCGGAAGTGTTGGGCATGAGCGATCGCATCATAGTGATGCATGAAGGGCATCTCGGCGGTGAATTCACACGCGAGCAGGCCACCCAGGAAGTATTGATGGCTGCCGCTGTGGGCAAGCTTAACCGTGTGAATCAGGAGTAAGAAAGATGACAACCCAGGCTGTTTCTGGTCGCCGCTATTTCACAAAAGCGTGGCTGATGGAGCAAAAATCGCTGATTGCCCTGCTGGTGCTGATCGCGGTGGTATCGACCATGAGCCCCAACTTTTTTACCGTCAATAACCTGTTCAATATTCTGCAGCAAACCTCCGTTAACGCCATTATGGCGGTAGGGATGACGCTGGTCATACTGACCTCGGGGATCGATCTGTCCGTCGGCTCCCTGCTGGCGCTCACCGGTGCGGTGGCAGCGTCGATCGTTGGCATTGAGGTTAATGCGCTGGTGGCGGTCGCGGCTGCCCTCGCATTAGGTGCGGCGATCGGCGCAGTCACCGGGGTGATTGTAGCGAGAGGCCGCGTGCAGGCCTTCATCGCCACCCTGGTGATGATGCTGCTGCTGCGCGGCGTAACCATGGTGTACACCAACGGCAGCCCGATCAATACCGGCTTTAGCGATAATGCCGATCTGTTTGGCTGGTTTGGCATCGGGCGTCCGCTGGGGATCCCGACGCCGGTATGGATCATGGCGATTGTCTTCCTGGCGGCCTGGTACATGCTGCACCATACTCGCCTGGGCCGTTATATTTATGCCCTGGGCGGTAATGAAGCGGCGACGCGTCTGTCCGGGATTAGCGTCAATAAAGTTAAAATTATCGTTTACGCCTTGTGCGGAATGCTGGCTTCGCTGGCCGGGATCATCGAAGTGGCGCGTCTCTCCTCCGCGCAGCCGACGGCGGGGACGGGCTATGAGCTGGACGCCATTGCGGCGGTGGTGCTCGGCGGCACCAGCCTCGCTGGTGGCAAAGGACGCATTGTCGGCACGCTGATTGGTGCGCTGATCCTTGGCTTCCTGAATAATGGTCTTAATCTTTTAGGCGTTTCTTCCTATTACCAGATGATCGTTAAAGCGGTGGTGATTTTGCTGGCGGTACTGGTAGATAACAAAAAGCAGTAACTGAGAACTCTACAGGACATCTTAACTATGAATATGAAAAAACTGGCGACCCTGGTCTCTGCTGTTGCGCTAAGTGCGACCGTTAGCGCGAACGCGATGGCCAAAGACACCATCGCTCTGGTTATCTCTACCCTCAACAACCCGTTCTTCGTGTCGCTGAAAGACGGCGCGCAAAAAGAAGCTGACAAGCTGGGCTACAACCTGGTGGTGCTGGATTCCCAGAACAACCCGGCGAAAGAGCTGGCGAACGTCCAGGATTTAACGGTGCGCGGCACCAAGCTGCTGCTGATCAACCCCACCGACTCTGATGCCGTTGGCAACGCCGTGAAGATGGCGAACCAGGCGAAAATCCCGGTCATCACTCTCGACCGTCAGGCGACAAAAGGCGATGTTGTGAGCCATATCGCCTCTGACAACGTGCAGGGTGGGAAAATGGCTGGCGATTACATCGCGAAAAAAGTGGGTGAAAGTGCAAAAGTCATTGAGCTGCAGGGCATTGCCGGAACTTCTGCGGCGCGCGAGCGTGGCGAAGGCTTTAAACAGGCCGTGGCGGCGCACAAATTCAACGTCCTGGCCAGCCAGCCGGCCGATTTCGACCGCACCAAAGGCCTGAACGTGATGCAGAACCTGCTGACCGCACATCCTGACGTCCAGGCAGTGTTCGCGCAAAATGATGAAATGGCGCTGGGCGCCCTGCGCGCGCTGCAGACTGCAGGCAAGTCCGATGTGATGGTGGTTGGATTTGACGGCACTCCGGATGGCGAAAAAGCAGTAAACAGTGGCAAACTGGCGGCGACCGTCGCACAGTTGCCGGAGCAGATCGGCGCGAAAGGCGTTGAGACTGCTGATAAGGTACTGAAGGGCGAAAAAGTGGAAGCTAACTACCCGGTTGAGCTGAAGCTGGTCGTTAAGCAGTAATATGCGATTCGGACTGGCAACGGTCCGAGGGACAATATAAAAAAAGAAAAGCAGGGCATGCGCCACCGGATCCCGGTGGCGCGCTTTCCCGGGAACAGAAATGATGAAAACTGCAGGCAAACTTGTCGTCCTTGGCAGTATCAATGCCGATCACATTCTTAACCTTGACGCTTTCCCGACGCCGGGCGAAACCGTCACCGGCCACCATTATCAGGTGGCGTTCGGTGGAAAAGGGGCCAACCAGGCGGTGGCCGCCGGGCGCAGCGGAGCGGATATCGCGTTTATCGCCTGCACCGGCGATGACGATATCGGTGAACGCATCCGTCGTCAGCTGGCGAGCGATAAAATCGACGTGGCGCCCGTGCGCGCGGTTGCCGGGGAAGCGACCGGGGTGGCATTAATTTTCGTTAACGCCGAAGGTGAGAATGTCATCGGTATTCATGCCGGCGCCAATGCGGCGCTTTCCGTCTCCCAGGTTGAGGCGGAAAAAGAGCGTATCGCCAGCGCACAGGCGTTGTTGATGCAGCTGGAGTCGCCGCTGGAGAGCGTCATAGCGGCGGCGAAAATCGCCCATCACCATCACACCACCGTGGTGCTGAACCCCGCGCCAGCGCGTGAGCTACCGGATGAACTGCTGGCGCTGGTGGATATTATTACCCCTAACGAAACCGAAGCGGAAAAGCTGACCGGTATTCGCGTTGAGAGTGACGAAGATGCGGCAAAAGCCGCCAACGTGCTGCATGCCAAAGGCATTGGTACGGTGATGATCACCCTCGGCAGCCGCGGCGTCTGGCTCAGTGCCGAAGGCGAAAGCCGCCGGATCCCAGGGTTTCGCGTACAGGCCATTGATACTATCGCGGCCGGTGATACCTTTAACGGCGCGCTGGTGACCGCGCTGCTGGAAGGGACCGCCCTGCCGGAGGCGATTCGCTTTGCGCATGCCGCAGCGGCGATCGCCGTAACCCGCAAAGGCGCTCAGCCGTCCGTGCCGTGGCGCACAGAGATCGATGAATTTTTAGCGCAACAGGGGTAATGCTTGGCTACGATGAAAGATGTGGCCCGCATCGCGGGCGTTTCCACATCGACGGTGTCACACGTCATCAATAAGGACCGCTTTGTCAGCGAGGCGATTACCGCCAAAGTTGACGCTGCGATCAAAAGCCTCAACTACGCCCCCTCTGCGCTGGCGCGTAGCCTCAAGCTCAATCAAACCCGTACCATCGGCATGCTGATCACCGCCAGTACCAATCCGTTTTATTCGGAGCTGGTGCGGGGCGTGGAGCGTAGCTGCTTTGAGCGGGGTTATAGCCTCGTGCTCTGCAATACCGAAGGTGATGAGCAGCGAATGAATCGTAATCTGGAGACGCTAATGCAAAAACGCGTCGATGGATTACTCCTGCTGTGCACGGAGACCCATCAGCCCTCCCCGGAAATCATGCAGCGCTATCCGTCGGTACCGACGGTTATGATGGACTGGGCCCCCTTTGATGGCGATAGCGATCTGATTCAGGATAACTCGCTGCTCGGCGGCGATATGGCGACCCAGTATCTGATTGACCAGGGGCATTTACGCATTGCCTGTATTGCCGGCCCGCTGGATAAAACCCCGGCGCGCCTGCGTCTTGAAGGCTATCATGCCGCGATGGCGCGCTGCGGCCTGCCGGTTGCCGAAGGATATGTGGTGACCAGTGATTTTGAGTTTGGCGGCGGGTTTAGCGCGATGCAGCAGCTGCTGGCGTTGCCGCAGCGTCCGCAGGCGGTGTTTGTCGGTAACGATGCGATGGCGGTTGGCGCTTATCAGGCGTTATACCAGGCCGGGCTGCAGATTCCGCAGGATATGGCGCTGGTGGGCTACGATGATATTGAGCTGGCACGTTATATGACGCCGCCATTGACCACCATTCACCAGCCAAAGGATGAGCTGGGGGAACTGGCCATCGACGTACTGATCCATCGCATGGCCGATCCGCAGCAAAAACAGCAGCGCGTTCAGTTAACGCCGGAGCTGGTGGTGCGCGGTTCCGCTTAGCGTTTATGCCGCTCGCTAATCAGGTTGCGGCCATCCTTCGCTCTTAACAGCATAAACATCAGCGCCGATATAATGGTTATCACGCCCATGGTTATAAAGGTGTAGTGAAACTGCTGTACCGTGCTTGCATTATCAAAACCTTCATAGAAGCGTAGCACCGCAGCGCTGATGGCCACCCCGAGACTAATTGAAAGCTGCTGGGTGACGGCCAGCAGGCTGTTGCCGCTGCTGGCATTATCATCGGTCAGATCGGCCAGGGTAATGGTATTCATGGCGGTAAACTGCGTGGACATCGCCATCCCCAGCACGAACAGCGGCAGAAGAAGCATCCACAGCGGCATCTCTGGCGACTGCAGCGAGAACTGGGCGATCATAAGGCCAATAAACACGGTGATCCCCACCAGGGTCTTACGATAGCCAAACCAGCGCAGCACCTGGGTAACGGTGGATTTCGCAATAATCGAGCCGATAGCGGTGGGGGCGATCATACAGCCGGCGATAATGGCCGGATAGCCGAAACCAACCTGCAGCATCAGCGGCATCAGAAACGGTACGCAGCCGGTACCCAACCGCGTGGCGAGGTTGCCGGCAATGCCGACCGAGAACGTATGGGTCTTAAATAAAGAGAGCGAGATAAGCGGCGTCGGATGGCGACGCGCGTGACGCACATAGGCCACGAGCAGTAACAGACTGACGGCAATCACGGCCAGCGCCTGCCATGTCGCCACGATTTTTTCCCCAAACAGTTCAATACCGCTGGAAAATAACACCAGACTTAAGCCAAATAACAGAAAACCGCCTATATCGAAGCGTCGGCGCGGCGTTGTGAAATTTGGCATGTATTTACGGGCGTACAGAATGCCAATTACGCCGATCGGAATGTTTATCAGGAAAATCCAATGCCAGCTGGCCCAGGTCACAAATACCCCGCCGAGTACCGGGCCCAGAATCGGCCCCACCAATCCCGGCATGGTGACAAAGTTCAGGACCGGCAACAGTTCGCTGCGGGGGTAGGCACGCAGCAGGGCCAGCCTCGCTACCGGCATCATCATCGCCCCACCGATCCCCTGAATTACGCGAAAAATAACCAGTTCCGTTAAGGAACTGGAGAGGGCGCAGGCGAGGGAACCGAGGGTGAACAGGCTAACGGCGATGATAAAGACCCGGCGCGTGCCGAAGCGATCTGCCAGCCAGCCGCTGACCGGGATCAGCATCGCCACCGTCAGCGTATAGCTGATAATGGCCGACTGCATCGCTAAGGGAGAACGATTAAGACTGTGGGCGATAGCCGGGAGGGCGGTGTTAAGAATGGTGGCATCCAGCGCCTGCATAAAGAAGGCCATCGCCGCGATCCACGGCAGGCCAGCCATGCTGCGCCCTTTTTTTCCGCTCATGCCAAATCCTTGTTATTGATTTACGTGGTGTGGGGCGTTCAACAATGCCTGGCAGGCGAGCAATGCCCCCGGCGCATCACTGTTAAGAATGGCATCGACAATCGCCTGGTGGAGATCGAGCTTCACCACTTCATTTTGCGTAATCGACGTGAAGTAGGTGTGGTAGACCGAATGAAACAGCGAGGCGAAAGAGCTGAGGAAAGGATTACCGCTCATTTCATAGATATGTTCATGCCAGGCCATATCGACTTCTATCCAGCGTTCGCGCTGAAAATGGCGTTTCAGAGCAATCATCTCTTCCATTAATGTATTGAGCTGCGCTTTTTGCCCGGCGGTGCCGTTGGCGGCGGCGAGAAAGCAGGCCTGTGGCTCCAGGCTGCTGCGCATGACGAGAAAGTGGCTTACCACCTCTTCGAAGTTATCTTCTGTTAGCCACCAGGAGAGCAGTTCCTTATCAAGGAAATTCCAGCTGCTGCGCGGCATCACCCGGGTGCCAATGCGAGGGCGGGGCAGCAGCATGCCTTTTGCAGTAAGCGTCTTCACTGCTTCGCGGACGGCGGTACGGCTGACGCCGAACTGCTCCCCCAACTCCATTTCGCCGGGAAGAATGCTTTCCGGCTGATATTCGCCAGTCAGTATTTTTTGGGCGAGCTTTTCGGCCAGTACCCAGGAGATGTTCTTTTGTGCCGCCAGTTGCTGTGCGCTTAAAGACATAAATGCCGTTCCTTTCTTTCCTCTACTCTAACAGTATGCCACCAGGCGCCCCGTTTCGTCGGTTAAAACGGCAAAACGGCGGTTTTTTGCGACATTCCTCGCCGCATTGTTGAAAAAAGAGACGGTTGAAAACTTTTTTTGCATTTCCCCTTGTCAC